>CAJLXA010000005.1 GCA_905210485.1 uncultured Eubacteriales bacterium
CCCGTGCAAGCCGCGAAGGATCGGCGGCAGGCATGGCTTCCGTCGCATCTATGTAGATATAGTCGTTTCCGCAGGCCTGCATTTTTGTAAAAGCAATTTTCATAAATCCTCCTTAAAATGAAAGAAGCATGTCGGATACGCTGTAAAGTCCCGGCGGTTTTCCCGACAAAAATGCCGCCGCCTTTAAAGCGCCGCGCGCGAAGAGACGGCGATCGTGCGCTTCGTGACGCAATATCAGCGTTTCGTCCTTTGCCGCAATGGTGATTTCGTGATCGCCGACCGCGTCTCCGATGCGCAGGCTGTGGATACCGATTTCATTCGGTTCTGCACGATGGTGCCCCTTGCGCCCGGCAAGAAAAACGGCGTTTTTACGTTCGTCGGCCATTGCACGCGCAAGCATCAGCGCGGTGCCGCTCGGTGCGTCGAGTTTTCCGCGGCGGTGCCGTTCCACAATCTCAACGTCCGCATCGGGGAAAAAAGTCATAACGCGCCGCGCAAGTTCCGACAGAAGCGCAACGCCGACCGACATATTGGCGGAATAAAACACGGGAATGGTTTCCGACGCGCGTCGGATAGCGGCCACTTCGGGAATAGTGTGTCCTGTGGTGGCGATCACGGCGGGAATTCCGTGCTTTTCGGCATAAGGAAGAAGCGATTCCACGGCGGCGTGGTGTGAAAAATCAATGATGGCGTCGGCACCGTCTGTGTAGGCGGCAATGTCTTTCAGCATGCTGTCGCCGCCATGCGGATCAATGGCGGCAACTATGTGCGTCGTTTCGGTTTCCGCGGCGACTTCACGGACATAGGCGCCCATGCGTCCGGCGGCTCCGCATAGAATAATGTTCATGTTCCGCCTCCTTTAATATAAAGAAATGCGGAATACGGCAATTATGTGCGAAAATGCAAAAAAGGAGAACGAATTCTCCTTTTGCGCGGAATTTTACGGCAATTTATGAAAGGCGGTTCGGCAGAAAACCGATAAGCGTCAGCCAGTTGCGGAGAAGCGTTGTCCATTGAGCCGCGTGAGGTTGGTCGGGACAAATGCCGATGCCGTGCACACCGTAGGGGAAAATATGCATTTCGCAGGGAACGGAAAGACGGCGAAGCGTCGTGGCATAGCGATAACTGTTTTCCACATGTACCGCGTTGTCCGCGGCGGTATGCCAGATAAAGGTTTGCGGCGTTTTTTCGTCGGCAATCAGTTCGGGACTGTAATGCGCGCGTTCCCCGTAACGGTCGCCGAGAAGATTCCGGTAAGAGCCGATGTGCGCAATGCTTTCATCGGAGGAAATCACGGGGTAGCAGAGAATGGCGGCGTTCGGAAGGTAATCTTCCGTATCGGTCTTGTCGGCATTTTCACCGTCGAGCGCGCCGCGGTAGGTGGAGACGAGCGCCGCGAGATGCCCGCCGGCCGAGGAACCCATGACGGCAATTTTGTCTTTTGCAATGCCGAATTTTTCAGCGTTTTTGCGGACGAAGCGCACAGCGCGGCGCGCGTCAAGCAATTCATCGGGGAAGTGCGCCGGCGCAACGCGGTAGTCGACGACAAAAGCGGTGATGCCGAAAGTGTTCAGCATACGGGCATATCCTTCGCCTTCATGGTCGGCGCGCATCGCATAGCCGCCGCCGGGATAAATAACGACGGCCGCGTCGGTCGCCTTCTGGAGCGGAGGATAGCAGGTAATGCGCGGAATCTCGGTTTCGGTTCCGGGGATATTTTTTTCCCAAAGATCAAAGATTTCGGCCATGATATAAACTCCTTAATAATGAAACAATATCGGTAAATAATGTCGTTTTTTTGCCGGAATGAGCGGAAGCGTCCGCTCGGCAGAACAGACTGAATTTAAGATTTTCCGTGTGTATTATAGCATGGGTAAAAAGGCTTGTCAAGAAAAAAGCCGCGTTCTTTCGGAAAGTAAAGTTTTTTTTATAGACAAACCCGGATAAATATGATACAATATATAAAAATATGCGACGGCTGTGGCCGATGAAGAAAATATATGAACCGGGATGTGTGATGTGATGAAAATAACGGATTTTGATTTTGTGGTATGGGATTTCAACGGCACATTGCTCGATGATGTGGCAATCGGGGTGGAATCGGTAAACACGCTGTTGCGGCGCCGCGGTCTTCCGCCGATTCCGTCCCATGAACGGTACCGTGAGATATTCGGTTTCCCCGTTGAGGACTATTATCGCCGCGCGGGCTTCGATCTGGATAACGAACCGTATGATGCGGTGGCGCATGAATGGCTTGCGGAATACCGTCTTCGTGAAAAGCAGGCGCCTCTCCGCCGGGGAGCGGCGGAACTCATCGGTTTCTTTGACGAACGGCATATACCGCAGGCGGTTCTTTCCGCAACCGAAAGCCGTATGCTTGAAGAACAGCTTCGTGATCTCGGCATTGCAGAACGGTTTGCCGAAATCTGCGGGAACGACAATATCTATGCCGTTTCCAAAACCGAAACGGCCGTCAGATGGGCAAATATGCGCAACCGCGGGCGTATTCTGATGATCGGCGATACGCCGCATGATGCGGAAACGGCGCGGGCGACCGGTTTTGTTCCGGCGCTGGTTATGGGCGGACACAGCACGGAAAGTAAACTAAAGGCGGCAAATGAAGCGGTTTTTACATCGTTTGAAGAATTGAAAGAGACGCTTTTGCAATGAAAATTCTATGGCAGGCAGAAGATGAGGAATTTGTTATCGGCAACGATTTTGAAATGGCGATACCGATTTCGTATGAAGAAATTTCCGGCGATGTCACCGTTTTCGCCTATCCGTCTGTGAAAAAAGAAACGGAGTCCTTTCTTAGAGCGCATGCAAAGGATCTGTTTTCCGATGTCGCGCTCGCCGATCTTTATCGCGCCATGGCGCCTTTTCTTAAAGCGCACGGGTATACCGACGACCGTTTCCGCGATCGTTGGGGATATATTTTCCGCGGAACGGCATCTTATGACGGCATAAAAGCCGAGAGGCTTGCCGCCGCCGATGAAGAATACAATCGCACGACCTATGATCTTGCTTTGTCCGATGAGGACGGACGGTTGATGTACGGCGTGAAAGAGAACGGTTATGTCGTTGCGGTGGCGGTTACGCACGAAAATGTCGATGACGCGAAAAGCGTAATGGAGGTCGGTGTGGAGACCGTTCCTCCGATCCGCGGACGCGGCTATGCGAAGGCCTGCCTTTCTGCATTGTCGCAGGCACTCAAGGCGCGCAGAATGGAAACGGAATATCGCTGTCAACGGTATAACCGCGCTTCCTATGCGGTTGCCGCGGGAGCGGGACTATCCCCGGTGGGAAAATATTACTATTATGTAGGGAGAAAATAAAATGGCTTTTGACGCCGGCATGATGCATGCCGTTCTTTATGAGGTACGGGAAAAATGCCTGGACGCGAAAGTGGAAAAGATCGCGCAACCCGGTAACGATGAAGTCAATGTCCTGTTGAAAAAAAACGGGAAAACCGAAAGACTTGTTATCAATGTCGGCTCCGCGTCGCCGCGGCTTTCGCTTTCGGCAATCCGCAGAGAAAATCCTGTTACGCCGCCGAATTTCTGTATGTTGCTTCGCAAGCACTTTATCGGAGCGAAACTTTCCGACGTCAGTCAGGCGGGATTTGAACGCGTGGCTTTTCTGACCTTTGACGCATTTGACGAAATGGGGTATCCGACAAAGAAAACAATGGCCGTCGAGCTGATGGGGAAATATGCGAACCTCATTATCCTGTCGGAACAGAAGAAGATCCTCGCCGCGGCAAAATATGTGGATTTTTCGGCGAGCAGTATTCGTCAGATTCTGCCGGGGATGACCTATGAACTGCCGCCGTCGCAGAATAAGACGGATCCGACGGCAGAGACCGAAGAGGGCTTTCGTGAAAAACTTTGTCATGCCGCGCAGGACACGCCGGCGGAGAAATATCTGCTCGCCACCTATTGCGGTACGGCGGCGCAGGTTGCCCGCGATATTGTGTACCGTGCCTCCGGAGATATACATGCCCGCCTTTATGACATGGACGCAGAGGCGTTTTCCGCCGCATTCTTCCGGCAGATGGCCTTTCTGAAAGAAAATCGCTACACGCCGACGGTATATTACAGTGACGGCGGCGTACCGAAAGAGTATTTTTACATGTCGCCGGCGTATTTCGGAGCAGACGCCGATATTCGTGAAAAAGACAACTTCGGTTTACTTTTTGACGATTATTTCGGAGAACGCGATCGCGTTCTCCGTATACGTGAGCGCGCGGCGGATCTGTTGCGCCTTCTATCGCATGCGGTGTCCCGCGTGGAGAAAAGATTGGAACTGCAACGGGAAGAATTGCGTGCGGCCGAGAACGGCGACGCATACAAAAACGCCGGCGACATGGTGACCGCCAATATTTATCGGCTGAAAAAAGGCGACGCTTCCTTTACGGCCACCGATTATACGGCGGACCCGCCGTGCGACGTGACAGTGACGCTGGATACGCGACTGTCGCCCGCGCAAAACGCACAAAAACTGTATAAGTTGTATACCAAGGCTAAGACGGCGCGGCGCGTGTTGACGGAACAGATCGCGTCGGGTGAGGACGAACTCCGCTATCTTACGTCCGTGGAAAGTTTTCTTGAGAGAAGTGAGACCGAGGACGACCTGTCCGAAATACGCGAGGAACTTTACCGCGCCGGCTATGCTTCAAAAATGAAGAACTATACACCGCCGAAAAACAGAAAGATGCATTTTCTGACTGCCGAAACATCGGGGGGATACAAGCTCTATTGCGGTCGCAACAATATGCAGAACGATTATCTTTCTTTCCGTGTGGCGGAAAAAGGCGACCTTTGGTTCCATGCGAAAAACATACCGGGATCGCATGTGATTCTGGTATGCGGCGGAGAAGAGCCGTCGGCGGAGGATTACACCGAAGCGGCCGCTTTTGCGGCGTTTCATTCCAAGGCCGCGCAGTCGCCTCTTGCGGCAGTGGATTATACGCGTGTGAAAAATCTGAAAAAGCCTTCCGGCGGTAAACCCGGTCTTGTTATTTATCATCAGAATTATACGGCATATGTTGAGCCGCGGAATATAACGGAGAAAAAAGAAAACCATGATTGATCTGTTGGAACTTCACAAATATTTTATATTGCAACACCTGAAGCCCGGCGATACGGCCGTTGATTTCACGATGGGGAACGGCAATGATACGGCGTTTCTTTCTATGACGGTCGGCGAAACGGGCAAAGTATACGCTTTCGACATTCAGGAGGGGGCTCTCGTCTCCACGGAACGCCATTTGCGCGCGTGCGGTTGTCCGGAAAACTATACGTTGATACAGGCTTCTCATCATAGAGTTGCCGAATTTGTCCATGAACCGATCAAAGCGGGAATGTTCAACCTCGGTTATCTTCCGGGGAGCGGACATAAGGAGATCACGACAATGCGCGTCCCCACAATGCCGGCCGTTCTGGCCGCCATTGACCTCCTGGCGCCGGACGGCGTTTTGCTTGTAGCCGTTTATCCGGGGCATGAAGAGGGGGATCTTGAGGGACAGATGCTTGAAGAATATTTTTCCGGCCTTTCCCGCTTCCGTATATGTGCGTCAAAATTCCGTATCCTCAATTCGCCCACCTCGCCTTATTTTTATCTCGTTGAGAAAAAGGCGGAGTAATGTCGGCGGTGCCTGAAATATAAACCGGGTCAGCGATCCTGACCCGGTTTATATTTTATAAAGAAAGAACCGCCTGTTGTACAGGCGGTTCTTAAGGAATTTCGTGTCCGATTGGTTTATGGGACAGCGCGGCAAGGCGGGAGCGATCGCACGCGGAAAACCGCCGCGGGGAAGCGATCAGTCATCGTCGGCTTTTTTGGTCTGATCCGCGTCCGTTGCGTTATCGGAATCGCTGTCTGTTTTGGGGTCTTCGCGGCACACCAGCGCGCTGACCACCTGATGATCCTGCACGTCGGTCACCTTGATGACGAGGCCGCAGGTATTCACTTCAAAAGTCGTGCCGTCTTCGGGAATGGAACCGTAGGCGCTGAAGACAAGACCGCCGAATGTATCACAGTCTTCGGCGTCGAATTTTACGCCCAATGCCTCTTCCACCTCGGAAAGTTCGGCATCGCCGCGTATGCGCCATGTGTGAGAATCCACGGTTTCGATGGCGAGCGGTTTTTCTTCTTCCTGGGAATCGGATACGGCGTCGTCAAAGTCGCCGACGATACATTCGATAAGGTCATTCATGGTGACGATACCGGCCATACCGCCGTATTCGTCAAGAACAATGGCAAAGCCGGTATGTTCTTTCTTCATATTATTGAAAAGAACGTCCGCCTTTACGCTTTCGGGAACGAGGTATGCGGGTTTCACTGCATTGGCCATGACGTTGTCGCGGCTCTTGTCTTCGAGACGGAAATAGTCCTTTGCGTTCAGTACGCCGACAATATGGTCAACGGTTTCTTCACATACGGGATAAAGCGTGTGGCGGCTGTCATGAATGGTTTTATCCCATTCTTCGGGCGTTTCGTCCATCCAGAGCAGGGAAACGTCGGTACGGTGCGTGGCGATCTCGCCTGCCGTCGTATCGTCGAATTCAAAAACATTCTGAATCAGTTCGCGTTCGTCGGTGTCGATCGTGCCGTTCTGGGCGCCGATGTCCACCATCATGCGGATATCTTCTTCGCTGGCTTCTTCCTCAACGCTGTTCGGGTCAATGTCCAGAAGGCGGAGAACGCCGTTTGTCGAGGCGGTGAGCAGCCATACGAGCGGGGCAAAAATGCGGGAGATGAAAAGCAAAATCCCCGAAAGACCGAGCGCGATCTTTTCGGCATTGCGCATAGCCAGTCTTTTCGGCACCAGTTCGCCGAAGATCAGCGAAAGGTAGGAAAGAATGAAAGTAATGAGGATAACCGATATGGTCTTCAGCGTTCCGTCGGAAAGGGGAATGTGGATATTTTTCAGAAGTTGTACAAGGTACGGCGAAAAGTTATCGGCCGCGAAAGCACTGCCGAGAAAGCCGGCAAGTGTGATGGCTACCTGAATGGTGGCCAGAAATTTTGCGGGAACCGTGGTCAGTTTTTTCAGTCTGACGGCACGTTTGTCGCCCTCTTCGGCAAGCAGGGAAAGTTTCCCCTCGCTGACCTGAATGACGGCAATCTCCGCGCAGGCAAAAATAGCGTTAAGCAGAATCAGTGCAAGTTGCAGCAATACCATGAGCAATATGTCCATGTTAAAAATAAATCCTCCAAGACCGCCGGAATGTCCGGCAAATTTTTTATATGATTTTTATTTTATTCCGGGTTATCATGTTCAAAACCGCATAAAAGCATAAAAAGACATAACCTATCCCCGAAAAGAAGCAGGCTATGTCTTGTATATATGTAAAATCATACGTAACGGAGGCTTTTCAGCATTCGCTGTACAGGCATCGTCCATAAAGTGTGTGTTTCACCCCTTCTCAAACGGTAATATTATTATCATTATACAGGATTCTGCGCAATTTGTCAAGAGTTTTGAAATGTATTTTTGTTGTTTTCACAAAAATACACCGAAAATGAACGGCGGAAGGCAGGGGCTGTACCTGTCTTCCGCCGTGTTCCGAATGATGGTATGGAAAATCAGTCGATCTTTATATATTCGTCGCGTCCGGCGCCGACCGACACGTATTCAATCTTGCAACCGACGGCTTTTTCGATATAGCGGATATATTTTTTTGCCGCTTCGGGAAGTTCGTCATAGTTCCGGCAACGGGAGGTGTCGCCGAATCCGTCCATATATTCGATGACCGGTTTCGCGCGCAAAAGACGGTCGCCCGTCGGGAAATCGGTCGTTTTCACGCCGTCTATTTCATAGGCGGTACATACCGGAATTTTGTCGAGGTAAGCGAGAACATCGAGTTTTGTAAGCGCGATGCTTGTGGCGCCCTGCATTCTGACGCCGTAACGGGAAGCCGGGACATCAAAAGGGCCGACGCGGCGCGGTCTGCCGGTTGCGGCGCCGTATTCACCGCCCGCCGCACGGAGTTTTTCGGCTTCTTCACCGAACATTTCGACGGTGAACGGTCCTTCACCCACGCAGGTGGAATAGGCTTTCATGATGCCGACGGTGCTGTCGAGACGTACGCCGGGGATGCCCGCGCCGATCGGCGCATAGGAGGCCAGCGTGGTGGAAGAAGACGTATAAGGATAAATACCGAAGTCGATGTCCCGGAGCGCGCCGAGCTGCGCTTCAAACATGATGTTTTTCCGATCGGCCACAGCCTGTTCGAGAAAAACGGTCACATCGGTGATATAAGGCGCTATTTTTTCGCCGTAGTGACGGAGCCATTCCATCATGTCTTCGGTTTTGACGGGAGCGTGTCCGTAGCCGGTGACGGTAATGTTTTTCCATTCCACAATGTCGCGCACTTTTTCTTCCAGTGTGTCCATGTGAAGAAGGTCAGCCATGCGGATCCCTTTTTTCATGTATTTGTCCGCATAAACGGGGGCGATGCCGCGGCGCGTCGAACCGAATTTTTTATCGGCGAGACGCTCTTCTTCCATTATATCCTGCATTTTGTGATAAGGCATGCAGACGATGGCTTTGTCGCTGATTTTCAGATTGTCGGGCGTGATCTTTATTCCTTTATCGGTCAGCGATTTTATCTCGCCGACAAGGTGTTCGAGGTCGATGACCATGCCGTTGCCCATAACATTGACGGTGGTTTCGCGGAGAATACCGGACGGCAGGAGATTCAAAATGAATTTACCCTTGTCGTTTACAACGGTATGACCTGCGTTGTTGCCGCCCTGATAGCGGCAGATGATGTCGTAATCGGAGGACAGAAGATCGACCATCCGGCCTTTTCCTTCGTCACCCCAGTTGATTCCCACGATGGCTGTAAGCATATGAATGTACCTCTTTCATTTAGATTCCGTATTACACGTTGATTCCGGCGTCGACCGTACCGAGCGACGCGCGGTTTTCGGAAAGTACGCGGCGTACTTCGGCTATGTAATCTTCCGTCTGACGCGCCGCGCATCCCGTGAAAACACTTTCTTTTATAATGGCGTCGATAGCGGCGCGGTCAAGTCCGAAGATGGGATCGGCGGCGATGCGGCAAAGCAGGTCGTTGTCCGCGCCGTCCTGTTTCACGGCCTTTCCGGCCGCCACGGCATGGCGACGGATTGCTTCGTGAAGCGTCTGACGGTCGCCGCCTTTTTTCACACAGTACATGAGAATGTTTTCCGTGGCCATAAAAGGCAGTTCTTCCCGCAGATGTTTGGCAATCACGCGCGGATAAACGGTGATGCCGCGTATGACGTTGATATACAGGGTCAGGATGCCGTCCGTTGCGAGGAAGGCTTCGGGAATACTGATACGGCGGTTGGCGGAGTGGTCCAGCGTGCGTTCAAGCCATTGCGTTCCCGCCGTCATGGCAGGATTCATGGTATCCGCTATTACGAAACGGGCAAGCGAGGATATGCGTTCGCTGCGCATGGGATTGCGCTTGTACGCCATGGCGGACGAGCCTACCTGACCGGCTTCAAACGGTTCGTCGAATTCTTTCAGATGAGAGAGCAGACGGACGTCGCCGGAAAATTTCTGGGCGCTCTGCGCGATGCCGGACAGAACGGATAATGTAAAGTAGTCCACTTTTCGGGTGTAGGTCTGCCCGCTGACGGCATAGGTGCTGTCAAAGCCCATTTTTTCGGCGATCTTTTTCTCCAGCAGTTTGACTTTTTCCCGGTCGCCGCCGAAAAGTTCAAGGAAACTGGCGCCCGTACCTGTTGTGCCGCGACAACCCAGCAGTTTCAGATTGCCGAGGACAAAGTCGAGATGTTCAAGATCCATCATGAGATCCTGCAACCACAAAGTGGCTCTTTTTCCGACGGTGGTGGGCTGTGCCGCCTGAAAATGCGTATAGGCAAGTGTTTCGAGGTCTTTATATTTTTCCGCAAAATCCGCAAGCGACTGAATGGCGTTCAATAAAAGCGTACGGATGCGGAGAAGCGCTTCGCGCTGAAGGATGATGTCGGTGTTGTCGCCGACATAGCAACTGGTGGCGCCGAGGTGAATGATCGGCTTCGCTTCCGGGCAGACGGCACCGTAGGCATAGATGTGCGCCATGACGTCATGACGGACTTCCTTTTCACGCCGATCGGCAACAGCATAGTCGATATCTCCGATATGCGCTTTCATCTCCGCAATCTGTTCGTCCGTGATGTCAAGTCCCAGTTCCTTTTCGCTTTCGGCAAGGGCGACCCAAAGGCGCCGCCACGTGGAGAACTTGCGGTCATCGGAGAAAATTTCCTGCATTTCGCGCCCTGCATAACGACGGCAGAGCGGGTTTTCATAAGTATCGTGCATGATGATTCATCCTTTATTCCGATGTAAAAGCGCGGCTTCGATAAAACCGCGGAACAGGGGGTGCGCTTTGTTCGGGCGGGATTTGAATTCGGGGTGATACTGTACGCCGACATGAAAAGGACGGTCGGTAAGTTCCACCGTTTCCACAAGGCGGCCGTCGGGCGACATACCCGAAAGCGTAAGGCCGGCATTTGTCAGAATCTCACGGTAGTCATTGTTGAATTCATAGCGGTGACGGTGGCGTTCGGAAATTTCGGCAACGCTGTAGCAACGCGCCATGGTGGTACCGGGTTTGATCTCGCAGGTGTAAGCGCCGAGGCGGAGTGTGCCGCCTTTGTCGATGTCGTCGCTCTGGCCGGGCATGAAGTCGATGACTTTATGCTTGCAGGATTCGTCAAATTCGCCGGAGTGCGCGTCTTTAAGTCCGGCCACATTCCGCGCATATTCGATAACGGCAATCTGCATACCGAGGCAAATGCCGAAATAGGGGATATGGTTTTCGCGTGCGTATCTGGCGGCGAGAATCATGCCCTCTATACCGCGACCGCCGAATCCGCCGGGAACGATGATACCGTCAAGACCAATGAGCTTGTCCCTGTAGTCGGCTTCGGTCAGTTCTTCGGAATCTATCCAGTGAATGGCAATGTCCGCGCCGAGTGTGTAACCGGCATGGCGAAGGGCCTCCGCCACCGACAGATACGCGTCGTGAAGCTGAACGTATTTACCGACGAGGCCGATGTCCACCTTGACTTTGCGCGCCTTGATGCTTTCCACCATATGCGTCCATTCCGTAAGATCCGGTTCTTTTGTTTCAAGACCCAGTTCGCGGCAGACCACGCGGGAAAAATCGGATTTTTCCAACATCAGCGGCGCTTCGTAAAGGCAGGGAAGCGTTATATTTTCAATCACACAGTCGGGTTTGACATTGCAGAACAGAGAAATTTTCTTGAAGATGGAATCTTCGAGCGGTTCGTCACAGCGCAGAACGATGATGTTCGGATTGATACCCATGCCCTGAAGTTCCTTTACGGAGTGCTGTGTCGGCTTTGATTTGTGCTCGTCCGAACCGCGGAGGAAGGGGACAAGCGTTACATGAATGAACAGGCTGTTTTCACGCCCGACTTCAAGGGAGATCTGGCGCACCGCTTCGAGAAACGGCTGGGATTCGATGTCGCCGATGGTGCCGCCGATTTCGGTGATGACAACGTCGGCGTCGGTCTGCTTGCCGACGCGGTAAACAAAGGCCTTGATCTCGTCTGTAATATGCGGTATGACCTGTACGGTCGAACCGAGGTATTCGCCGCGGCGTTCTTTATTCAGTACATTCCAGTAGACTTTACCGGTCGTGAGATTGGAAAATTTATTCAGATTTTCATCAATAAAGCGTTCGTAATGGCCGAGGTCGAGGTCGGTTTCCGCGCCGTCTTCGGTGACGTAAACTTCTCCGTGCTGGTAGGGACTCATGGTGCCGGGGTCAACATTGATATAGGGATCGAGTTTCTGCGCGGCGACTTTGAGGCCGCGCGCTTTCAAAAGACGTCCGAGGGAAGCCGCCGTGATGCCTTTGCCGAGGCCGGACACTACGCCGCCGGTCACAAAAATGTACTTTGTCATACAGGTTCACCTTCTTATTGATATGTTTTGATTATGGTTTCCGCGACGGTACGTTTGGTTACGCAACGATCCATCGCTGTTTTTTCGATATAACGGTGTGCGTCGGGTTCGGTCATCTTCAACTGTTCGATGAGCAACCATTTCGCACGGTTGACAAGACGGATTTCCTCCATCTTTTCTTCAAGACTTTCCGCTTTTCTCGCCATGCGGCGCAGGCGCTCGCGTGTGGCGGCGAGAAGAAGCAGAGATTGCGTGACGGTTTGCGGGGGAGAGGGTTTCGGAATTACGAGAACGCCGTATTCGGTCACCTTTCCGGATATATCCGCGTAATGCTCCGCGCGGACGAAAAGCATGATGCCGGTTTCGCCGTCGCGGCTGAGGTCAAGAGCAAGGCGCGTTCCGAATTCGTCGGGAAGCGGCGTATTGATGAGAACAAAATCGTAGGAATGTTCAAGCGCCATCCGACGGGCGTCGGTAACGCTTTCCGCAAGGTCGATCGGGTCATAACGGCTTTTCGGCAACAGTTTCTTTACGGAGGAAGTGAATTTTTCGGACGCCGATACCAGTAGAACGCTGTACACGGATGCGCAAAATTCCATAAATTCCTCCTTTTTATATAGCGGTTATCAATAAGGGGCAATGCCGGCGGTTACTGTTTGCCGCAGTATTCCCGGATCAGATGTTCCGAAAGAACGGTTTTCACAAAATCATCGTGAAGCGCCGCCTTTTTGGCCTCCTGCCATGTTGCGGGAAGCGGCGTTTGTGCGGCGGCCTCTTTTGCCGGGAGATTGTATAGATTCTTGTCTTCCGGCGAGGGAAGAACGAGGCGGTTTTCAATACCGTCAAGGCCGGCGCAGATCAGAAGTGCGAGCGCAAGGTAAGGGTTGCAGGACGGGTCGGGAGATCGGAGCTCGGCGCGTTTGTATTCGCCTTCGGCGGCGGGAATACGGATCAGTTGGGAGCGGTTCTCGGCCGACCACGAAACGTATTTCGGCGCTTTGTCCTTTCCGAGACGACGGTATGAGTCGTCCGACGGATTGAGAAAGGCCGTAAGGCCGGAGATATGACGGAGGATACCCGCGGCGGCAAACGCCGTCATGTCTTCGCCGTTTTTCTTCTTGGCCGAAAAGTTGATATGCATACCGTTTCCGGGTTTATCGGAAAGCGGCTTCGGTGAAAAATCGGCGAAAAGGCCGTTCCGCGAGGCAACGGTACGGACGACCGTACGGAAAGTGGCGGCGTTATCCGCCGCGGAGAGGGGATCCGAATAGCGGAAGTCGATCTCGTTTTGCCCCGGTCCCTCTTCATGGTGGGAACTTTCGGGAAGAATCCCCATCTGTTCCAGAGTAAGACAGATTTCGCGGCGTACGTTCTCCCCTTTGTCTTCGGGGGCGATGTCCATATAACCGGCATGGTCATACGGCTCTTCCGTCGCGTTGCCGTTTTCGTCGCATTTAAAAAGGTAGAATTCCATTTCCGAACCGAAAGCGAAGGAAATGCCCGCCTCTTCGGCTTTTTTCACGGCGGCTTTCAGAACGGCGCGGGTGTCATACTTAAACACGGTTCCGTCCGGATGGCGGATATCGCAGAACATTCTGACGACGCGGCCGTGTTCCGGGCGCCACGGAAGAACCGACAATGTGGCCGGATCCGGGTGCAGAAACAGGTCGGAATGTATATCGGTACCGAAACCGGCTATCGCAGAACCGTCGACGGCGATTCCGTAGCGGAATGCCCGCTCCAGTTCCGACGGCATAACCGACACGTTTTTCTGTTTTCCGAAGACGTCGCAGAACGCAAGACGGATAAACTTCACGTCTTCTTCCGCAATGTATTGCGTGATCTCGTCAGGGGAGTAATTCATGCAGTTTCCTCGCTTCCTCAAAAATAAAGGCATCCATTCAAAAAATGGGGATACTTCCGCCAAACAATGAATGAACGCCTTTGCTCACTAACAGTTTATAATTATATCACTATGTATTCTCGCTGTCAATATCCCTGTCAATACTTTTTGAAAAATCGCAAAAATTTTCGGAAAATGTCTTGACAAACCGAAAAGGGCGCTGTATAATACATACCATAAAAGGCAACGGCGTCTTTGAGGATACCCTCATCGGCGCCGCTTTTCCGTTAATCGAATATAAGAAGGCAAAGAAGTCTTCGGATCTGTGTCCGGGGACTTCTTTCTTTTTTATAATATCCGGCGGTTACGGCGTTCGTTTACGGACATACTGAAAAAGAGGTGTATAAATGATGAAAACAAGTACAGTCACGGGATTTGCTTATCACAGAATAGGCAAGCGGTATGTTGCGGTCTACCGCAACGGGAAATGGGAGAAAGGTCGTCTGACGCGTAATGCCAACATCACGCTGAATGAATCGGCCTGCGTTCTGCAATACGCGCAGACCTGTTTTGAAGGTTTGAAAGCCTATCGGACGGCGGACGGCCGCGCCGTTTGCTTCCGCCCCGATCTCAACGCGGCGCGACTCCATGATTCCTGCCTGCGAATGATGATCCCGCCTCTTCCCGAAGGTATGTTTGAAGAAGCGGTGCGCATGGTGGTAAAGGCAAACGAAAAGTATATTCCCGATTATGAAAGCGGCGGCTCCCTGTACCTGCGCCCTTATATTTTCGGAACAAATGCCGTGATCGGTGTGAAGCCGGCAACCGAATTTGAATTCCGCGTCTTTGCAACGCCGGTCGGTTCGTATTTTCACGGCGGCATGAAACCGCTTCGTATCCGCATTTCCGATTTCGACCGTGCGGCACCGCACGGAACGGGGCATATCAAGGCGGGACTTAACTATGCGATGAGTCTGTACGCCATTGCTGACGCACATGATAAAGGGTATGACGAAAACCTGTATCTGGATTCCGCAACGCGTACCTATGTGGAGGAGACAGGCGGCGCGAACGTAATCTTCATTACAAAAGAGGGAACGCTTGTCACGCCGAAATCGGACACGATTCTGCCGTCCATCACGCGGCGGTCGCTTCTGTATGTGGCGGAGCATTATCTCGGTATCAAGGCGGAAGAGCGGAAAGTGCGCGCCGATGAACTCGGCGATTTTGCGGAATGCGGTCTTTGCGGTACGGCGGCGGTGATCTCACCGGTCGGAACGATTGACGACCACGGAAAAGAATATCACTACGGGGTGAAAGATCCGGAGCAGTCGGTCATTATGAAACTGTATCATACGCTGCTTCAGATCCAACACGGTACGGAAAAAGCTCCCGATGGGTGGATTATGGAAATCTGAAACGGAAATTCCCGGCACATGCCGGAAGATTGAACGGAGAAAAATATGAAGATCGGCATTATCGGCGCCGGCGCGATGGGATGTCTTTACGCCGCCATGCTTTGCGAAAAACACGAGGTAACGCTGTTTGACGTGAACCGTACGGTGGTGGATGCGCTGAATCGCGACGGCATCAGAATGCAGTCGCCCGCGGGCGACGAAAAAGTATACAGGATTCCGGCCGTGATGAGCGGCGAGGGGAAAAAGGCGTTTGATCTGGTCATACTTTTTGTGAAAGATACGGCAAGTGAGGCGGCGCTTACGTCGAACTCCATACTGATCGGTGAACAAACGCTGTTGCTTACGCTTCAAAACGGTATGGGGAATGATACAATAATGGAACGTTTCGTTCCGAAAGATCGGATTCTTCTCGGAACGACCAAACACAATTGTGTGACGCTTTCTCCGGGTGTGATTTATCATTCCGGCGCGGGCGTTACGCATATCGGGTCGCTGTCCGGGAATCATGAGGCCGCAGGATGGGCGGCAAAGTCATTCCGGGACTGCGGGATCGAAACGGAGGCGTGCGAAGATGTGCGGCGCCTTCTGTGGCAGAAACTGTTCGTCAATATGACCGTAAATCCGATTACGGCTATTCTGGACAGCGAAATCAGCGTGATCCGGGACGATCCGTATGCCCATGCATTGTCGCGGACTCTGATCGACGAAGCGGTCGCCGTGGCTGCGGCGGACGGCGAAAAATTTGCGTCGGAAGACGTATTTTGCGACGTTATGAAAACGGTGGACGGTTTTTCCCGCGGCCGTTCGTCCATGTGGCAGGATATTTCCCACGGAAGAAAGACCGAAATTGATTTCATCAACGGCGCCGTAGTAAAACTGGGTGAAAAATATCACATTCCGACGCCGTGCCACGCGGCAATCGTACAACTGGTGCACGCAAAGGAATCTCTGGTAAAACAGTAATTTTATCAAATAAAAAGCAAACTAATGTTTTCATATTAACAGAAAAGGCGGAATAAAAAATGAGTACGGTAACAGATATTTTCGGTAGCCTTGTGTTCGATGACAGAGTGATGAAAGCTACGCTTTCTTCGGACATTTACAAATCTCTGAAGAAGACCATTGACGAGGGGCAGTCCCTTGATATTCATGTGGCGGACGCCGTTGCCGTGGCAATGAAAGACTGGGCAGTGGCGCACGGCGCAACGCATTTCACGCACTGGTTTCAACCGCTTACCGGCATTACGGCCGAAAAACACGACTGCTTTATCGCGCCCGCTCCCGACGGCCGCGTGATCATGGAGTTTTCCGGCAAAGAACTGATCAAGGGCGAGCCGGACGCATCGTCTTTCCCGTCCGGCGGCCTTCGCGCTACGTTTGAAGCGCGCGGTTATACGGCGTGGGACCCGACTTCTTATGCCTTTATCAAAGATAAAACGCTTTGTATCCCCACGGCGTTCTGCTCTTACGGTGGCGAAGCCCTTGATAAAAAAACGCCGCTTCTCCGCTCCATGCAGGCGCTGAATAAACAGGCGCTTCGCATATTGCGTTTGTTCGGTAATACCGATGTCAAGTGCGTACGCACCTCTGTCGGCCCCGAACAGGAGTATTTTCTTGTGGACAAAGCTACATATGAAAAACGCAAAGACCTGATGTTCACGGGACGTACGCTTTTCGGCGCCAAACCGCCGAAAGGCCAGGAACTTGACGATCACTATTTCGGCGTTATCAAGCCGCGTGTGGCCGCGTATATGGCCGATCTGAACGAAGAACTCTGGAAACTCGGCATACTGGCCAAAACCGAACATAACGAAGTGGCACCCGCACAGCATGAACTGGCGCCCATCTATTCAACCACGAATATTGCGACCGACCATAACCAACTGACAATGGAGATCATGCAGAAAGTGGCCTCCCGTCACGGTCTTGTCTGTCTGCTTCATGAAAAACCGTTTGCCGGCGTGAACGGAAGCGGTAAACATAATAACTGGTCGATGGCGACCGATACCGGTGTGAACCTGCTGACCCCCGGCGACACGCCGTATGAAAACGCGCAGTTTCTTCTGTTCCTTTGCGCGGTCATCAAAGCGGTGGACGATTATCAGGATCTGCTTCGTCTTTCGGTTGCGACGGCGGGGAACGATCACCGCCTCGGCGCGAACGAAGCGCCTCCCGCTGTGGTTTCGATGTTCCTTGGCGATGAACTTACCGCTGTTCTTGACGCCATTGAAAACGAGAAGCCGTACAGCGCTTCCGAAAAGACCGTTATGAAACTCGGCGTTCATGTTCTGCCGAAGTTCACGCGCGATACAACCGACCGTAACCGCACGTCGCCGTTTGCTTTTACGGGCAACAAATTTGAATTCCGCATGCTGGGCTCCTCGAACAGCATCGCGTGCGCAAACATCATGCTGAACGCGGCGGTGGCGGAATCGCTGAAAATCTATGCCGATCGTCTTGAGAAGGCGGAAGATTTTGAGGGTGCGCTTCATGACATGATAAGAAAAACGATCAAGGATCATAAGCGCATTATCTTTAACGGCAACGGCTACGACGATACGTGGATCAAAGAAGCGACCGAGAAACGCGGTCTTCTCAACCTGCGTACAACGCCCGACGCGCTTCCGCGTATTCTTGAAAAGAAAAACGTGGATATGCTTACCTCCCACAAGATTTTCTCTTTGGCGGAGATTAAATCGCGTTACGAAATCACGCTGGAAAACTATTGCAAGACCGTCAACATCGAGGCCTTGACGATGGTGGATATGGCCAAAAAGGAAATTCTGCCCGCCGTGACGGCTTATGTAAAGGATCTTGCGGAAACGGTCGGCATCAAAACGGCGGCGGTTCCCGGACTGTCCTGCCGTTACGAAAAAGAGACGGTCGCCAAACTTTCCGCGTTGACCGATGAAATTGACGACGCGGTGAAAACGCTGGAATCGGCGATTGTGAAATATCAGGGAATCGACGACGTGACGAAAGCGTCGGTGTTTATCCGCGACGAACTTTTGCAGAAGATGGCGGAACTGCGCGTGTTCTGCGATGAAGCGGAGACGTTGACGGCGGAAAAATATTGGCCTTTCCCGACCTACGGCGAACTTTTGTTCGGTGTCAGATGACAGACAGAATATTGCGTAATTGACATCTTTAATTTACATTTAATGCTATCAGGAGGTTTGAAATATGATATACAGTCCTGTCAATACCATCTGGGTTTTACTCGGCGCCGCTCTGGTGTTTTTTATGCAGGCCGGATTTTCCATGTGCGAAGCCGGTTTTACGCGTGCCAAAAATACAGGCAACATTCTTATGAAAAACCTGATGGATTTCTGTATCGGTACACCCTGTTTCTGGCTGTTCGGCTTCGGAATCATGTTCGGAACGGGGACGGCGCTGTTCGGCTGGATTGATCCTTTGATTATGAAAGACTACAGCGGCGTTCTTCCCGACGGCGTTCCGCTTTATGCCTATGCCATTTTCCAGACGGTTTTCTGCGCCACATCGGCGACAATTGTGTCCGGCGCTATGGCCGAGCGGACAAAGTTCAGTGCCTATTGCCTCTATTCCGCGGCGATCTCGCTTTTCATATATCCCGTATCGGGGCATTGGATATGGGGCGGCGGTTGGCTTGCCGCTCTCGGATTTCATGATTTTGCCGGTTCGACGGCCGTACATATGGTCGGCGGTATCTGTGCCCTGATCGGTGCCAAGATTCTCGGGCCGCGCATCGGTAAATACGGCAAAGACGGGAAACCGCGTGCGATCCTCGGCCACAACCTTACGGCGGCCGCGCTCGGCGTGTTTATCCTGTGGTTCTGCTGGTTCGGTTTCAACGGTGCGTCCACCGTGGGTATGGACAGTGACGCGCTGATGGAAAGCGCGGGTCTTATATTCTTCAACACGAACCTTGCCGCGGCGGTGGCCTGCTGTACAACGCTTGTCTTCACATGGATCCGCTACGGCAAACCCGATGTGTCCATGACATATAACGCGGCGCTTGCCGGACTTGTCGGTATTACCGCCGGGTGTGACGCCGTGAGTCCGCTCGGCGCGGCGATCATGGGACTTGTGTTCGGATTCGTTATCGTGCTTTCGGTAGAGTTCTTCGATAAGATTGCGAAAATAGACGACCCTGTCGGCGCCATTTCCGTCCACTGTGTTTGCGGCGCGCTCGGAACCGTTCTGACCGGTCTGTTTGCAACGGGCGTTTCTACAGAAAAAGGCGTGTTCTACGGCGGCGGTTTTCACTTTCTCGGCGTTCAGGCGCTGGGGGTCGTATCGGTTGCGGCATATGTCAGCGTACTGATTACGGCGGTGTTTATGCTTCTGAAACATACGGTGGGACTTCGCGCCGCCGCGGCCGATGAAATTGAGGGACTTGACATTTCGGAGCACGGTCTGCCTACCGCGTACGCCGGCATCGCCATGTTGCCCGATACGGCGACGGATGAAGACGCGCCGGTTGTCGTTTCGGGAGATGTGCCCGCGGCGGAAGCCGTTCCCGTAAAACGTGAACCCGTTTTCTCCGAAGCGGACGGCAGTCGCCCGAAATTCACCAAGGTGGAGATCATTTGCAAGGAATCCCGCTTTGAGGCGCTGAAAGCGGCTCTTATTAAACTGGGCATCACCGGTATGACGATGTCTCATGTTCTCGGTTGCGGTATCCAGAAAGGGAAACCGGAGTATTACCGCGGCATCGAGGTGGAGCCGACGCTCCTGCCGAAAGTGCAGCTGGATATCGTGGTCAGCAAAATTCCGGTGCGTTCGGTGATAGAAACGGCGAAAAAAGTGCTGTATACCGGTCATATCGGCGACGGCAAAATATTCGTGTATGATGTGGAAAACGTTGTTAAAGTGCGTACCGGTGAAGAAGGGTATGACGCTTTGCAGGATGTTGAATGACCTTAACGGAAATAATAAAAACGTTGGAATCGGGAGAAGTAGCGCGGAAAGACGCCGATAGCGAGTACGGGACGATGGAAGCCGTACGGCGGTCGCCGCGTGAATAACACCCGGTGAGTTGCAATCCGAAAGGTGAAAACCGAGTAGGTGCGCCGGCGGCCGGCCGTTATCCCGGACAGACCTTTGCGGGTCAGAGAGAAAAAAGATGGGTGGCACAGCGGGTTTCGGCACTCGCCCTGTCGGATGCTGAAATATCAAGTAGGGAGAGATTTATTATGTGTTCGATTATGGGTTTTTGCGGTCCGTGTGTCGATCGCCCCGAATTTGAAAAAGGATTTATGGAAACGCTGTCCCGCGGTCCGGACGACAGCCGGATTGTGGATACGGGAGACGGTATTCTGGCTTTTCACCGTCTTGCCATCATGGGGCTGACCCCCGAAGGAATGCAACCTTTTACGCTGGACGGCAGTTATGTAGTGTGCAACGGCGAAATATACGGTTATGAAAAAATAAAAGCGGAACTGTCCCGTAAGTATACGTTCAGAAGCGGCTCGGACTGCGAGATATTGCTTCCGATGTATCGGGAATACGGCACCGATATGTTCCGTATGCTGGACGCGGAATTCGCCATGATTCTGTATGACGCGGAGGAGAAAACATATATCGCCGCGCGCGATCCGATCGGCATCCGTCCGCTTTATTACGGGTATGACAAAAACGGCGTGATTGTTTTTGCGAGCGAGCCGAAAAACCTGCTTCCTCTGTGCGTGAAAGTCATGCCGTTTCCGCCCGGACATTATTATAAAGACGGACGGTTTGTTCCTTATAACAAAATTGACGAAGTAACGGCGGTGACGCATGACGACCTCGAAACGGTATGTAAAAAAATCCGTGAAAAACTGATTGCCGGCGTTGAAAAACGTCTGGTTTCCGACGCCAAGGTTGGATTTCTTCTTTCCGGCGGTCTTGATTCCTCGCTTGTATGCGCCATTGCCGCGCGAAAAGAGAAGAAACCGATCCGCACGTTTGCCATCGGAATGAGCGGCGACGCCATTGATCTGAAATACGCAAGGGAAGTGGCGGATTATATCGGAAGCGATCACACCGAGGTCATCATGACAAAAGAGGAGGTTCTTTCCTCGCTCGAAACGGTGATACGGATACTCGGAACCTACGACATAACGACAATCCGCGCCAGCATGGGCATGTACCTGCTTTGCAAATGGATTCACGAAAATACGGACATACGTGTTCTCCTGACGGGCGAAATATCCGATGAACTGTTCGGTTACAAATACACCGATTTTGCGCCGTCGGCCGTCGAATTTCAGAAAGAATCCGAAAAACGGATCCGGGAACTGCATATGTACGATGTGTTGCGCGCCGATCGCTGTATATCCGCGAACTCGCTTGAAGCGCGTGTGCCGTTCGGCGATCTTGATTTTGTGAAGTACGTTCTTTCGGTGGATCCGCTTAAAAAAATGAACGTGTATCATAAAGGCAAGTATCTGTTGCGCCATGCGTTTGAGGGCGATTATCTGCCTCATGATATTCTTTACCGTGAGAAAGCGGCTTTTTCCGACGCCGTAGGACATTCCATGGTGGATTATCTGAAAGAGTATGCGGCGGAGCAGTATACAGAGGAAGAATATGAGGAAAAACGCCGTCATTATACGCACGCGATGCCGTTTACCAAGGAGTCGCTGTTGTATCGGGAAATTTTTGAAAAGTATTATCCCGGTCAGTCGGAAATGATTGCGGACTTCTGGATGCCGAACAAAACGTGGGAGGGATGCAATGTTTCCGATCCGTCGGCAAGAGTGCTTTCCAACTACGGCGACAGCGGCAAATAAGAAAGTTCTGCGTTTAAAAGAAAATGCGGCAAGGTTTCAGCATTGCCGCATTTTCTTATGGTGAAATGTAAACTTTCATTAACAAAACGATTTGTTTTGTTTTTTCTTATATCGGAGAAGAAGCGCAGAACTCACGATCATAAGAATCGGGAAGATCATGCAGATGAAGAGCGCCGAACGGATGCCGGCTTCGGTACCGTTTCCGGCGATAAAGGAAAATTTTTGTACGGCACCGCTGTTCACTGCTTCGGAGATCAGACCGACAAGATACGAACCTGCGGTGCAACCGATGTCGCCCGCAAGTGCGTAAAACGCAAACATGCGCGTACCGCCGCCGGGAATCTCCTTGGCGCCGAGGGAGTAGGTGCCCGGCCACATGAGCGCGACAAAGAAACCGGACAGGGCACAGCCGAGAAGCGAAAGAATCGGATTCGGAAAGAAAACCGTTCCGACGTAACAGAAAGTGCAACCGCAGGCGGTCAGCAACAAACATTTTTCAAGGCCGATGCGGGTGCAGAAAATACCGCTTGTGAGACGTCCGGTTCCCATCAGCAAAGCAAAGAGACACGGTCCGAGCAGGTCACCCACCGCTTTCGGTACGCCGAGACCGACTTCGGCGAACAGCGATGCCCATTGCGACATGGCAAGTTCCGACGCGCCGGCGGCGATCATCATGACGACGAAGAGCCAGAAAAGAGGATTGCCGAAGAGCGATCCCGAACGCTTTTCCGTATCTTCGGTATCAAGGGTACACAGCGGCACCGTGAGGAACGAAAAGAAATTGAGAAGCGGGAAAAGCGCCCACAGAATCGGCAGGATCGCCCAGTGTTCGTGGCCGAACAGGGCAAAAAACACGGTCGAAAACAGAACTACGGCGCATTGCCCCCAACAATAAAACGAATGGAGAATGGCCATACGGCTCTCTTTGTTGTCGGCGGGGAGCGCCTGTATCATAGGACTGACGATGACTTCAAGGAGCCCGCCGCCGATGCCCATCAGTACAGTGGCAATCAGAATCCCCGCATAGGCGTTCGGCAGAACAAGCGGCATAACACCGAGTGAAAAAAGTCCGACGGCAGAGAGAATATGCGCCATGAGGATGGAGGCGCGATAGCCGATGCGGTCGACAAAGAGCGTCGAGCCGAAGTCAATCATGATCTGCACGGCAAAATTGACGGTGGCAATAAGGCCGATCTTGTCAAGCGACACGCCGAGAGACGTATTGAAAATGGCGTATAACAGCGGCGCGAGCGTATTTACCGCCGCCTGTACAATATAGGCGGCATAGCAGGAAACGGCGCTGCGCCGGTAACTTTTTTGCATAGAAGAACCCTTTCCTTTCAGGTGTTTTACAATCGTAATGCTACCATTCTAACAATTGCGGTTTTACTTGTCAATGGTGTTTACAAAGTTTACACATTGTTCAAAAAATCGGTATGATACCGGCCGTTACAGGAAAATTCCGGGGAACCTATTTACATTTGTCACCGAAAAGTGTATAATAATGTATAAATTGCAGGATATACACAGGAAAAAGCGGCCGAAGTCTGCCGGGGAAGGAAAATAAATGAAAAAACGTATAGAAACCCTTTGTGTTTCGGGAGGATATACGCCGAAAAACGGCGAACCGAGACAAATACCGATCTATCAGAGTACCACTTTCAAATACGATACGAGCGAGGATATGGGGAAACTGTTCGACCTTGAGGCGGAGGGGTACTTTTATTCGCGTCTCCAGAATCCCACGTGCGACTATGTGGCAAAGAAAATCTGTGAATTGGAGGGCGGCTATGCCGCCATGCTGACATCATCCGGTCAGGCGGCCAATTTCTTTGCGGTTTTCAACATTGCGACGGCAGGCGATCACGTCATTGCTTCGTCTTCCATTTACGGCGGCACTTACAATCTTTTTGCCGTAACCATGAAAAAGATGGGTGTGGAATTCACTTTTGTTTCTCCGGATTGTACGGAAGAGGAGCTGAACGCCGCTTTCCGTGCCAATACCAAGGCCGTTTTCGGAGAAACGATCGCCAATCCCGCGCTTACGGTGCTGGATATTGAGAAGTTTGCCAAGGCGGCACACGCGCACGGCGTACCGCTCATCGTGGACAATACGTTTGCCACGCCGATCAACTGCAGACCTTTCGCTTTCGGCGCGGATATTGTGACACATTCGACGACAAAGTATATGGACGGTCACGGGGCGCAGGTAGGCGGTTGCATTGTCGACTCCGGCAACTTCGACTGGATGCGCGAAAAGGATCGTTTTCCGGGGCTGACCACACCCGACGACAGTTATCACGGTATTGTCTATGCCGAGCGCTTCGGGAAAGGGGCGTATATTACCAAGGCAACGGCACAGCTCATGCGTGATTTCGGCTCCACGCCGTCTCCGCAAAGTGCCTTTCTCCTGAATCTCGGACTGGAAAGCCTGCATGTGCGTATGGCGCGCCATTGTGAAAATGCGCTGGCGGTGGCCACGTTTCTGAAAAATCATAAAAAGGTGAGTTGGGTGCGCTATCCCTCGCTCCCCGGGGATCCGTATTATGCGCTGGCGAAAAAATATATGCCGGACGGCACGTGCGGCGTTGTCAGTTTCGGCGTTACGGGCGGCCGGTCGGCGGCAGAGGCCGTCATGAAACGGCTCCGTGTGGCGGCGATCGAAACGCATGTGGCAGACGCACGTTCCTGCTGTCTGCACCCTGCTTCGGCCACGCACCGTCAGATGAACGATGAAGAATTGACGGCGGCGGGCGTGTCCCCCGACCTTATCCGTCTTTCCTGCGGACTTGAAAGCAAAGACGACCTGATCGACGATCTTAAGCAGGCGCTGGGAGACTGAGTATGCCGATCAAGATACCGAACGAATTGCCTGCCGTGCGTGTTCTGGAAGAAGAAAACATCTTCGTCATGAACGAAACGCGCGCTTCGACACAGGATATCCGTCCGCTCCGTATCCTGCTTTTAAATCTGATGCCGACAAAGATTGATACGGAAACACAGCTTTCACGACTGCTCAGCAATACGCCGCTGCAGGTGGAACTTCAGTTGATGCATATGGCGACGCATGAATCGCAGAATGTGCCGAAATCGCATCTGGCTTCTTTCTACCATGATTTTTCCTATTATGAAAACGAGTATTTCGACGGTCTCATTATCACCGGCGCGCCGGTGGAAAAAATGGCGTTTGAGGAAGTGGATTACTGGCCCGAACTCTGCCGCGTTATGGAGTGGTCGAATAAGCATGTGCACAGTACGTTTCACATTTGCTGGGGCGCGCAGGCGGGGCTTTACTATCATTACGGTATAAAAAAACATCTGTTACCGGAAAAACTGTTCGGCGTTTTCCCGCATACGGTGGAACGGAGACGTTCCATGCTGCTCCGCGGTTTTGACGATACGTTTATGGTGCCTCATTCACGGCATACCACGGTACGCCGCGAGGATATTGAAGCGGTTCCGGAACTGCGGATCCTCGCTTCTTCGCCGGAAGCCGGGGTGTATGCTGTTGCCGCAAAGGGCGGGCGCCGTATATTCATCACCGGCCATTCCGAATACGACCCGCGGACATTGGAAAAAGAATATCTCCGCGACAAAAATCTCGGATTGCCGATCGGCGTCCCCGTCCGTTATTACCCGGAAGACGACGATACGCAGCCGCCCCTTGATACGTGGCGCGCGCATGCCAATCTTCTGTATTCCAATTGGCTCAACTATTTTGTGTATCAGACAACGCCGTATGATGTGAATCAGATATCAAAATAAGAATAAATGTCAATTAAAGATAGCATTTTACGGTTAAAAAGAGAGAGCATCGGAAAACGATGCTCTCTCTTTTTGGTTGTAAGAAATCAGATGTTATAGCCTCTTTCACGTGCGATGCTCCGCATGTATTCGGTTCTTGAAGCGTAATAGTAAGGGCCGACATAGAGAAGAAGGATACCGAACGTCAGACCGCAGAGGATAAACCAACCGATGAATGAAAGGTCGAAAAGGAAGAGATCCATTTTTCTGCCGTCCATGGCGGAAGAGGATTCTTTCAGACAGGCATTATGATCTTTTGTCGGATCGCTGATGGAAATAAGTTCTGCAAGGGCGTAGGAGTAGGATTTCACGATACCGGGGATCACAAAGAGAAGCGACCAGAGAAAAATAAAGATATTTTTCATTACGGAGAGAATGATGCGTTCGGTGAGGTTTTCACGGAGTCCGTCAATAATCCTTTCAAAGCGCGGTTCCGCAAGGTTTATGTAGAAGGAGTAGGCGCCGATTATCAACATGGAAGAAAATAGAAGGATACCGATGACGGTCGACGAAAGAAGTCCGGCGACCAGTGCGTACAAAAGCATAAAAACGATTGCCGCGCCCCAACGGTCTTTCAGATTGTTTCTCGCAGTGGTTTTTGCTTCAGAAAATGTCATAACAGTCTCCGTATATAATTTTTTTTTGCGGATATCATCCGCATATGTATTATAACACAGCAGTCAGAAACTGTCAATGTGTTTCAGGGAAAATGTATTTCCGCAATCGGGAGAATATGGAAGTGACGGAGCGGCAGGTGCGGGTCAGGAATTTTTACGGTAGACGTATCCGCAATAAACGCATGTCAGTGTGCTGTCGTCTTCCGTAAGCGGCGCGCCGCAGTTCGGACAACGCCGTGCGGCGGATTTTTCACGTTCTTTGTTGACGGTGAAGCCGTTGCCGTCAAAGATAAGTCCCGTGATATAGCCTTTTTCCACGCATTTCAGAATTTTTGTTTTCAGTGCGGCTTCGTCGTTTCCCGTTTGAATGGCCAATGTCTTTACATCGTATATGTGTTCCGTGCAAACGGCGTAGACCAGGGTTTTCAGCGCGGCGGTTTCGCCGAATTGAATCCATATTATCGGCAAAGCGTAAAAACCTGCCGCAAGATAGACAATACAGACGATCATAAGCGGTTGCAGTTTGCCGATCGACAGAATGAGTCCGGGGATTGCCGCGACATAAAGCACAGAAAGAACCGTGGCAGTGATAAGTCGGATATTCAGATCTTTCAAGAGTTTTTTCATGATACCTACTCCTTATTATATTGTATCAAGTATAGCACGGTTCTTTTAAAATTGCAAGAGTCGCCGCAAATAAACGGGCGAAAAGCGGTTTTATGTTTTCTGTAAAAGCATTTTATGAAAAATCCGAGGTACAGAAAGACGATTTTATCTTTGTTTATCCGCTTCAGCAGTTTCGCACCTTTGCACATGGGTAACGGTGATTTTTATCGGTTTTTCTTCAAGAGCACGTTTGCGATAAACCGACGGAGACACACCATAGGCTTCGGTGAAAGCATGAGCAAGATGGCGCGTATCATAAAAAGAAAAATCGGAAGCTATTTTCCATATAGGAATGGTGGAATCGGACAACAAGCGGGCGACCGCGGCCAGTTTTTCTTTTATGATATAATATTTTATAGAACAACCGGTTGCTTGCCGGAACAGCGTTGCTGCGCTGCTGTGCGAGCGGAAGACAGAAGCGCTGACTTCCCTTGAGGAGATGGACTCCCCCAGATGTTCCTGAATATATCGACGCATGGCGGCTACGTCACGTGCCTGTTTTGTAGTTCCGGCTGTATCCTTTTCGCGGGAAAGTGTTTGTAAGAGTCGGAAAAGATGCGGGACAGCATCGTCGCGGATATCGGAATCTGTTCTTTTATAATTGGAAAATGACATGAAAATGTTCTGCATATATTCGCGGACCGGCGGAAACGAAGCTTGCACCGTTTCTGTAAGATCGTAGAGCAAAAAAAGATATTTTCCGAACGTATCGTTGATATTGAACCAATACAGTTCCCATGGATTTTTCGGGTCTGTTTCATATTCCCACTCGGTAAAGGGATGCAGGATAAACAGATCCCCGGTTTTCGGTGTATAGGTGTTGTTGCCGTGGCGCAGTCTTCCTTTGCCTTTTGAAAAATACATCAGGCAGTAATGCTTTGGGTTTCCGAAATGGCAATAGTAATCCTCACGGCAAACCGTATGACCTGACAAAAAAGATACAGTATCATCATGGCCGTTTTTACCGAAGCAAAGGCCGTAAGAAACCTCGCTACCGTCAGCGACTGTGCTGTAATATTCCCATCTTTTTTCCGTCGTTTGGTTGTTTTCCACGTTTTTTCGCTCCAAAAATCGTATTTTTCCGTCATACATGCACATATGTCGGAGGGTTATTTTCATTATAATGCACCGCACGGCAAAAAACAAGCATTTTTTCCTTCAATGCGGAGGCTGTATGGTATTTCTGTATGAATATACCGCTATTTGCAACTTTTTTCGCTTGCTTTTACCCTTAACTTGGACGAAAATCTGTTATAATATAGACAAGGGGGGATGCGCTCTGTTCCAATTGTTTTTTGACGGAGCGCGATCTGTCGTTAGTTTGCCATGTTTGAGGCAAAATACTTATTTTTCGGAGGATATTATGAAAAAGAAGCTGTTCATATCTGTTATTGTTATGTTTCTGTTCGCGCTTCTGGCCGTTTTTCCGGCCGCTGCCGAAGAAACGGCATATACCGCAGATGACATCCTTGCTTACAAAGGCCTTGCGGCACGGACGATCGGGGACGATCCGGGTATCCGTTCGCTGTATACGGTAAACAAAAAAGCCGTTGCCTATTTTGAAAATCAAGGATATACGGTGGCATACGGCGCCGTGATGGCGGTCGCGCGAAACGGTGAGACTGTGTATTTCAATTCTGCCCGGAATCTTACCGTAACTTTGTCGGAAGGGGTATTCGTACAGAATCACGGCGCGGTCATCACCATGTATAACGACGGCAAAGTATATGGAATCTACAATGCGAACGGTACGGATTATGCTGATTTTTCATATACGACGATATTCAACGGCAAGAAGTACATGACCGCTGATTTTCTCACCGGCGCGGAACTTTGCTATGCCGGATTTACCGCTTTGACAAAAGATGGTGTTACCGAGATTTACTATGATTACGCGGAAGGCGAAAGGTTCGGCCGCGAGGACGCGGTATACGGCGTTGCCACTTCGCTCGGCGAACTCTCCGATTATTTTTTGAATGTTTATCGGGATACCGAATTCAGTGAAAAATCGCGTTATGCCGAGGTTTCTCTTCTTCGCCGTGTGGTATCCATCGTTGGTATTAATGTGACAAATGACGAGATTCAATACATAAATAATGAAAAAACAACGATCGGCGGTACCGATGGACTGACCGAAAAAACCTTTGTTATAGAGGGAACCGGCTCGCAGAACGGCATATCTTTTTCCGTGAACAATGCGCGGCGCGGTTATTATTCCGTGCAGCTCCGTGCAACGAACAATGCGCTTGAAACCAGCGATGTTGTCATCAGCGTGAACGGACGTTTGTATACGCAACGGATATTGAAAAATCAGACATTGGAGTCGGATAACCTGGCCGTTTCAAAGAGTGACGGATTCCGTGATACGATGAAGTTCCATGTGTTGCTTGACGAGGGTAAGAACGACATACAGATGTATGTTGCCAACGGCACAAATAAGAACCCTATCGGTATTCATGCTTTGCGGTTTCTGATGGAAGCCGAGATTGGTGAAAAAGACGTTCTGCTTTCCGGGGTTACGGCACTGGATACTGCTCTTACCGATACGGCGAATGAAGGCTTCGGTGATTTCTATAAGGAAAACAGCACAACCCTGGGCGGCGAGAATGTGAAAACGGCATTTACTCGTGGAAAAGATCTGTATTACAAGATTTCTGTTCCTGCCGGCGGTTATTATCGTGTGGTTTCATTAGCAGTGTCAGGAAATGTGGGTTCGACGCTTACAACATCTTTCCTGCAGAACGGAACCGTTGTGCAAAAAACCGCACTGCCGATTACGGCGGGAATGAACAACGGTTCGTCGCTGGCTCACCAGTACTATGATTGCGGCGTTGTTGCACTTGACCGCGGCGATTATACACTGAAGATGACGAACGGCAGTAATCTTGCCGTTTCCTCCGTTGCGCTGATTCGTGAAAACGCGGAAGAACAGCAGCCTGTAACCACGTTTGATATCAAGGCTGCAAGCGGGCTTCTAAGTGATGGAACGGCCGTCGGAACTTTGTCGGACGGATATACGGTTTTCCTATCCAAAAATCAAACGCTTTCATTTAGCGTGGATATTGAGGTTCCCGGTCTCTATCTGCTTCAGGGAAAGTATAACACAAATGGTGGCAAGATTCAGTATATTTATCTGAAATCGGATAAACAAACAGCCCATGCGCTGGAAAGCCGTCTGAATCCTAACGGAACAAATACGGCCTATAATACCAATGAAGATTTTCTTGTTAATGATAGGTCGACCGAATTTGTTCTCGACCCCGACACCATGGGATATGTATATCTCACCAAAGGTACGCACAAATTGACGTTTTCTCACAGCGGTAATGGCATAGATGGCCTTGGTCTTGGAAATCTGCGCCTTTCGCTTGTAACCGATCTCACGGACGGCGTGTATATATCTGCAGATAAGAATACGGCTATCGTCACAGGCGGGAATGTTACGCAGAATTATACTTCCAGAATTCTTGACACACGCAATGAGGGGGCTGTCATTGCTTTTGATTTTACACCGTCGGATAGCGGCATATATAACGCGCTCATGCCTTTGATTTCCCGTACAGGACACGTAATCGGCTTCAAAGTGTATGAAAAAGCGTCGCCAGAAAACGTGGTTTGTGATAAGACGGTAACGATTCCCGATCCTAAAGACATCGGTTTTTCATCTGGCCGTACCGGCGGCATATATGGTCTCGGTTGTTCTTCTTCGCCGATTGAAACCGCGATGGCAGAAAATATTTCTCTGTCGGGCAGTACGGAATATACCGTGGAAGTTAAGCTTGTCACAGGTTCTTTGCTTGCTTTTACCGATATTCACTTTTCGTTGCAGAAAAAGATTGTTTCTACGGAAAATGTTGAAAAATATAAACCTGACTTTACAAACGGAGCGATAAAAAGCAACGCCACTGCAGATGAAAACGTTGAGAATATGTTTGTGTCTAAGCCGATCCTTGTAAAGAAAGCAGGCACAACGCTCTATTTCCAAGCCTCCGGAGCCCGCCTCGGATATGCGGACGGAACGACATTTGCCGTTGCGGTGTGCGAGCCGACAAAAGCGGGATATATAATAGATGGCGAGGCAACTTCTGCATGGAATATCCGGGGAGACAGCGGAACCAAAACCGGCGGTGGTAATATTGCTTACACGATTACGACCAAAACCGATAACACGGTTCTTATTCTCTCGGCCAAAGCTTCTGAAGCAGCAGGGCTGTATGTCTCTTATACGGGAGACGCCGACAATGTTGAAACGGCGGATATCCGCAACGTGGATTTTGACAGCGCCACTTTGGCGGCATCGGCTGTATTCGGCAGTTCCGAAGCCGCGTCGGTTACCGTGACGGCGCAGGGTAAAAACGGTACGGTTTACGCGCTTCTTTATGATAAAGGCGACGCATTGATAGGCGTGAAGACCGCGGAAAAGACGAAATACGGTCAGTCGTTCATCTTCACATGTGATGATATTGCGGGTACGGTAGCTTCTGTACGCGTCTTCATGGTATCCGATACGACATCACTGTCCATGATAACCGATACGCTTCTTCTTCGAGCTGACGGTGAAAAAGTATTGCCGCGTACGGTATTTACCGTGACAAAGGCGTATCTGTCCTGTGTCGGCGGCGATGAAAACGCGTTTGTCGTGCGTTCTTCCGATATGACCGGGAAGGGTACTGTTACCACGCTGTCAAACGGTGAAAAATTGCTGACAAAGGGCAGCACGAACTATATTACGTTTACAGTCGATGCTCCTGTAGCGGGCTTTTATAAGATCGACATGAAATACGAACGTTGTGGCGGTTATATCGAATATTTCAAGGGTTACAATCTTACCTATAAAGATTTTACAAATTCATACGGAGAAAGCCGATTCGGTTTGTGGAATGATGCTCACGATGCCACGGCACAAACCGATGAAGACTATGCCGTTTCCGACGCTGTACGATACGGCGTTTTTGACGGCGAGGCTGAAATGTATATCTATCTTGTGGCTGGCGAAAACGAACTGAAGTTTTTCTTCACATCGGGAAAAAACACAAAAATGGCCATCGACAGTATGCGTTTTTCGCCTGTTCCCAGCTATACTGCTGACACGGATGCAGTTCTTATGCCAACCGACAAAATTACAACGCCTGTCGGAGATTACAAAAATACGCTTGTGAACTCCAATCTTAAGAACAACGGTTGGTTCCTCCGCGGAGGCAGTACGGTGTATTTCTCTCTCTCCGTTCCCACGGACGGAAAGTATTCTCTGTCTGCTCTCGGTTGTGCCAGCGGCGCGACGGTCCGGTTGACAAGTACAGAAGCCTCTTTCCTGCCGATTGCGGCAACTTTGGACGGAACACTCGGCACCTCCACATCGACTATGCCGTTTACGCTCGGCACGCTGAATCTGAAAGCGGGAACATATACCGTAGCGTTGAATGTAACGGGTAGTTATTTCCATGCCAACATGTTCATGCTGAAAAAAATCGCCGATTATGATGAAAACGGCACGTTTCTTGTGGAAAGAACCGGATTTGACGTCAATACAAAGGACGGCAGTTTCAGGCTCACATATAAAGTGACCGGCAAAGCGCCGTCGGGTAATCTCGGCCTTAAAGAAACCGTTTCGGTTGAGGGTGTGGAAACGGTGAACAATACCGCAACGCCTTTTCAATATACGTTGACCAGTATTCGGGACGCCTATGAAACAAAGTATACCTTCACAGGTGCCGCTCGTACAGGATTCAAGAGCATGACATTGGTGTATCGCTTGTATGACGGCGACACTGTTGTTTACGAATCCGCGCCCTATTCCTGCGTTTCCCACTACGATGATCTTGACGGATTGACGGCAGTTGTTATCGGCGACAGTTATTTTGACGATCCGGCCGTGCAACCGAATATGTGGATCGATCTTTTGAAGCAGGAATATAATCTGACGCTGTATAATCATGCGTACAGCGGCAGTACCGTATCCAACTCCAAAGAATTGATAAGCAATACCGCCCACAGCGGTTATGGTAAGGAAACCATCGCGCAGAATCCGATGTGCGAACGCTTTGATGGCGGAGCGCCGCGGCAAATGCCGCAGTGCGAACCGGATATTGTGCTGTTTGACGCCGGCAGAAACGATTTTTGGCGCGGCGCTGCACTTGGTACTTTGTATCTGGAGGGCACGACCGAACTCAATATGGATACGACAACGTTTTACGGCGCTGTCAACTATACGATCGCTAAACTGCGTGAATTCTACCCCAATGCCATTATTATGACATTTACCTGCTACAATCACGCCGAAACAAACTCTGCGACAGGACACACACAGGTTGAATTCGGTGAGGCGATGCTTGCAGCCAGCGAGGCGAATGGTATTACCTGCTTCAGCAATCTTGACGAATCGGTAACGGGCGTACATATGGACGATTCCGCGTTTCGTGCCGAATATTGTAAAACCGCTAACGACATCAGTCATCTTAACGCCAAGGGTATGGCTATGGTCTATCCTACCATGGTTAAATTTGTAGGTGAAACCTACCGGGCAAATGCTCCCACGCGCATTTCTTCTTCCGAAGCGGTTTTTGGTGACAGTACTGTGGCTGCTGTTTCGGCAACCTACAGCGGTATGGAAAACGGCATTGCTTTCGCGCTGGCATACGATAAGGGCGAATCGTTGATCGGTGTTTCCGAACAGGAAAAAACACAGTATTCGCAGGAAATGCAGTTTACTTTCCCGGAAATGACGGGAAGCGCGGCATCGTTCCGTCTCCTGCTCTTAAAGGATAAACTGGATTATGAGAATCTCGTTCGTCCCCGTATCCTGACGCCGACCGGCGTACAGATCCTTTCAATCAATGCCTTTACCGTATCGCATGATTATCTTGCCGCGATAGGCGGCGACAAAAACGCGTTTGTCGTGCATGCTTCCGATATGGCCGCAAAGGGTGCTGTCATCACGCTGATAAACGGCGAAAAATTGCTGACAAAGGGTAGCGCAAACTATATTACGTTCAATGTCAATGCTCCTGTGGCAGGTTTTTATAAGATTGATATGAAATACGAGCGTCGTAACGGCTATATTCAGTATTTCAAGGGTTATAATCTTTCTTACACGCCGTGGAGCGGAAAAGGCAACGCTGAAAGCCGATTCGGTGATTATGATAATGCGCAGGACGCCGAAGCTGAGACTGATGAAGACTATGCCATTTCCGACGCTGCACGGTACGGTGTGTTTGACGGCATCGGCGAGATGTATATCTATCTTGCGGCCGGCGAAAACGAACTGAAGTTTTTCTTCATATCGGATAAAAACACAAAAATGGCTATCGACAGTATGCGTTTTTCGCTCGTTGTCGGCTATGCTGTCGATAACGACACGATCCTTATGCCGGTCGGCGGTATCGCATCCCCCGTCGGCAACTATGAAAATACGACAGTAGGCGGTGGCCTGAACTACAACCAGAACGGTTGGTTCCTCCGCGGAGGCAGTACGGTGTATTTCTCTCTCACCGTTCCCGAAGACGGACAGTATGTACTGAAAATGCTCGGTTGCGGCTATGTTGCCACCATTTCTCTGAAGAGTATGGACGAAGAATTTCTTTCAATGCATGCCTATGTAAATGACATTGTCGGTGTTTCCACATCGACTATGCCGTTCACGCTCGGCACGCTGAATCTGAAAGCCGGAACATATACTGTGGCGTTGAATGTAGCGGGTGGTTATTTCCATGCCAACATGTTTATACTCGACAAAGCAGCAGAATATGATTCTGAAAACTTTTGCCGTGTTACACGTGATAATTTTGAAATGGATCCCAACACAGGCGACTACAGGTTGTCTTACAATGTTGTCGGCAAGTTGACAAACGACAATTATATGATTGAGCGGCTTACCGTCAGTGGCGAAGACGCAAGCGGTACGTTCAGTGAAACCTTTGAAAAAGTACGTACTGCCTTTGAAACCGCGAATCTTTTCACCGGGACGCGTGTGGGACTGAAATCCATGACGCTGACGTATCAGCTACTTGATGGCGACAGGGTTATCTACGCTGCAGAACCATTGGTTTACAGCCGCAATCAACTGAATGTAATGTTCGTGTCGGATATGCATTATACCGGTACGGAGTTGAGTCAGGAAATCTATTGGTCTTTGAAAGACGCCACGCAGGAAAAAAATACGCTTCGTGATTTTAACTATGCTACTTCGCAGTGTGAAAATTACGGTCAGATAGCGGATAGGAAATTGCAACGTCTTGTCGACGAAATTGTGAAAAAGTACGAAAACGGCGAGTTGGATATTGTTTTCATACTTGGTGATGCTTCCAATAACGAATCCTGTTACGAGCAGTTTCAGACGGAAAATGTGCGGTATCAGAAGAAGCTGAATAACAATCAGACAAATCTTGCAAGTTCCATGGATGAATTCTGGGATAGTCCGCTTAATGTCAACTATCTTCTGAAGAAACTCTTCCTTGAACAGCTTTCAAAAAAAGGAATTCCATATTTTCTGGCCAACGGCAACCACGATTATTCGTATTCCTATAACAAGGAACAGACCGATCTTGATTACACGCCGTGGGAAGACCTGTTCCATTATGCGGAACTTCTCGGTCACAAGACGGAGGCAGACAACGGTTCGTATCTGCATGACGCAAACGGCAACTATGTTCATTATGAGGATTCAGACAGCGTACATTATCTTGTACGCATTATTCGCCGTGAAGGAAAGGTGAAAATCTTGTCTTCTCTCAGCGAAACCGCTCTGGAGATTTTCAAAGAGACACATAAAGATGACGGTAATTGCTATGATTTCTACGTATCCGAAGACAGCGTGACCGAAAATGATGAACTTGTGGCTTCGTTCGTTATGGTGAACGGATTCCGTTTTGATACTTTTGATTACTATACAAAAGTCGGTGTTTTTGATGGAAACTACAGCGGGCAAACGATCCGTTATGAAAAAATCCGCAAGGATTTCACCGAAAATATGCTGGAAAGAAGCAAGGATTATAAAAACGTTTATTTGCTCGGACATCTGGTCAGTTCAGTCGACGTTCTCGAACTGATTGATAAGTATGAAAACATCAAGGCCATTTTTTCCGGAGACGTGCATAACGAAGAAGTGAATGCTGTAGGACCGATCAACAATTTTGTCGACGGTCAGAATGTCACTGTTTTCGATCTTGACTATTATTATCAAGAGGATGGCACGGCGGATAATCAGTACTATTATTGCCGAGGCGGCACCAACAGCTACGGAAACCGCGTATGGAGTGATTTTATGCGCCATCCGAACAGCTATGCCATGATGGAAATATGCGGCGACACCGTTTCACTTTTCCAACGTGTCCACTATTCCGGTTTTTATGAAAACGGGTTGATGACGGTATCTTCCGGCCGCTTGGCGGGTAGCGATATCCGATATGCGCGCGCTGTGGCAGACGCCTCCCGATTTGCGGCGGGTGAACATCTTTACGTCATTGAAAAAGATGGAAAATCCTTGTTGCTCCGCAAAGATGATCTTGATTCTTACGGGTTTACGGAAAACAGTAGCGGCGTACGCAAGGTTTATGTCGGTGGAGATGTAGTGAATGCCGGTACTTCTTATCGCAATCTTTGCCTGTCCTATGAAAAAGGAAAATATAATACGCCGAGTTATCGGATAGATCTTTCCGGCAATGTGTACGATCTTTCCGGCGTTCCGCTCGGTAAAACAGTTACGCCTTCCGATTACAACGAAGGAACTTCCGTTTCCATCGACGGGGTGAATTACTATATTTGCGGCAAGAGTGGCGGTGTTTACGGTCACTATCTCTATGATGAAAAAGGCGACTATGTGTTCCTCGATAAAAATGACAGTCTTGTTTTCTATGCCGCTCGTGAAAAAGACGCGAATTACGTTGAAGCAAGTATTCAGGAAGAAATGAGCATCCAAAACAAGAAACAGATAATGTACAGCGGTCCGTATCAGAGACGTTGGTATTATGAAAACTCGGAATTCGGGTTTGTCGATATTCCTGTAGACGAAAACGGCAAACTTGTTGATGGAACGTATACAGACCTTTATGTCACGGATGCTGATACCACCCAAAAGAGATACGGTGATTTTCATGCCGTATCGGGCGTGTATACACCTGAAATTGTTGTGCGCAATGGTAAAATTGTAAAAGGTGAAGGTTGGTGCCGATTCTCCTATATCGCCGACTACACATATGCCGATGGCACGGTCGTTGATAAAGAAAAACTGAAAATTGACTACGATGCAAACGGTAATATTGTATACGGTATCTATATTCCGGAAACCGTATTTGCCGAACAAAGTATTGTGCGGTAAAGGAAGAAAACGTGGAAATTAAACTGATTCATTCTCTTGAAAAAATATTGCGTAATCATGAGCCGATGCTGACAGAAGAAAACGGAATAATGCTGGCAAATGAAGTCTATCATTTTCAGATAGCGATTCTTCTTGACGGGTCTTCCACTCTTCACGGCTGCCGTGTGGTGATGGAGGGCGCTCTTACGCCCTTCATCACATTACGGGATGAAGGATATGTTTCCTGTGCAACCGCGTCCGAGTTCCGTGATGACGGATATATCAACGACGGCTATGGGGTTTTCCCTGACATTTTACGTCCTTTCGGTAATTTAGGACTTGTTTTACGCTCACGCGAATGGCATGCCGTTTGGGTAACGGTCGGAGCAGGAAAACCCATACCACCCGGAAAGTACGAAACAACTTTTCATATTCTAAAAAAGGACGGTACGCTTCTCGGCAGCGTCAGACATAAACTGAAGGTGCTACGTATACGGTTGCCGGAAACGGATCTCAGGATTACCGACTGGATACATTATGATTGCATTGCCGCACGTCATGATGTGCGCGTGTTCAGTCGCCCGTTTTATCGCATTTTTCGGCAATATCTTCGCTCTTATATATGTGAAGGCAACACCATGCTGTATGTTCCGCTTTTCACACCGCCGTTGGATACCGAGGTGGGGACCGAACGCATGACCGTGCAACTTGTTGATGTTTATGAGGAAGATGGCGGCTATCGCTTCGGATTTGATAAACTGCGCAGATTTATAAGGTTCGCTTTAAAAGAAGGCGTGCGATATTTTGAATTTTCGCATCTTATCACACAATGGGGCGGAAAAGCTTGTCCGAAAATTGAAATACACACCGCAAACGGTGTAAAAAACATGTTTGGTTGGGATGTACCGTCGGACGATCTTCGATATTTTCGTTTCCTCGACGCTTTTCTTCCGGCGCTTGTTCGGGAAATACAGGAACTCGGCATTGCCGACGTGTCTTATTTTCATCTGACCGACGAACCGACCGAGAAAAGTGTGGACATATACAAGAAGTGTCGAGAATTGCTCAAGCTTCACATCGGCGATCTGCCGATTATGGACGCGCTCGGCGTATATACCTTTTATGAAGAAGGACTTGTCGATACACCCGTACCAAGTATCGATGTATTCCCGCGTTTCAGAGACAATAAGGTGTCGGAAATGTTGGTATATAACTGCCTCGGACAGGCGGGACATAACCTGACCAATCGGTTTATTGCCATGCCGTCTTATCGCACGCGCATACTCGGTATGATGCTGTACCGGGCGGAGGTAGCGGGTTATCTTCACTGGGGATATAATTTTTATAACTCGGCGCTGTCGCTTGAAAAGAATCTTGATCCTTATGCGGTTAACGATGCCGGCGGAGCATTTCCACCCGGCGATGCATTTATCGTATATCCCACGGCGGACGGCGTGCTGTCGTCTCTGCGATATGAAACGGTACGGGACGGATATCAGGATTATCGCGCACTGATGCTTCTTGCGTCTGCTGTCGGAAAACCGCGAGTGTTCAGCATGTTGGACGATTTCGGCGTGCGTAATTTCAACGAATATCCGGACGCCCCCGCTTGTTTTATTAAATTCCGTGAAACAATTTATCATGAAATAGAAAGCGTATATTCCAAAAAATAATTCCATTTATGAATCTTTGCGATTCCAGTAATGTAAATCGTGATTGACATTATATGCGATAATTCACTGAGATGTGGAACTGTTTCAGATAAGAATAATGAAAACCGCCGTCCAAACCCATGGGTTCAGACGGCGGTTTGTTAAAGAAGAAAACTTATCAGCAAACAGACGTTTGCAACATCGGATATTGCCTTTGTTCGGTTACGACAGGTTGGTTATACATAATTTCTCTGCCTCTTTCAAAGTTTCGGCGCCTTCAAAGCAAAATCGCCGTAACGCCTTATATCTTCGATAGATATCCCGCAACCTTTCGGGCGCTTTATGTCTATAAGTCAATTGTCGGATTCTTCATCGACCACGCGACGATTTTTGCCGTCCTTTTACGCGTAAAAGGTTCAGGTCGGTATAGCAGTGAATCGTGCGCCCGCTCATTTATAGGATTTTGATTTTCTGCAATCCGGATACCAATCGCCTTGCGGTGATTAAAAGAAAGAATACAGAATGACATGCTTGCCAATTTAGGAAAAAATTGAAAAATGAGAAAAAATGCCCAAAACGAAGAAAAACTCGCTTGAACCTCAAAAGTTCAAACGAGTTTCACTTGGCGGAGAGACAGGGATTTGAACCCTGGAACCGGTATTGCCGGTTACACGATTTCCAGTCGTGCGCCTTAGACCACTCGGCCATCTCTCCGTGTGACTTTTAAAGTATAGCACAACTTCTTTGAAAAATCAAGGGTTTTTTGAAAAAAGCGGAATTTTTTTCTGCAATGCCACATTTTTCAGGAATTTTTTCGGTATTTCCTATCCGGAAGGGAAGCAAATTGAAAACCCGATGCAATTGAAGCCGGCGGTTTTGGCCGGTATCTGTGCTGAAAATTTACATGATGATTTACAACAATTGCACAAGCGCAAAAAGTGAAAAAACTGTGACATATCTGTGCATTCATTATTGACAAAATCAGGGGGAACTGCTATAATATATATGTATATGTAAATGTAGTTTTTCTACAAACGGGTGAAAATTCCGTAATACAACAGGAGAAAATCTTATGAAAATCTTTGACATAGCATTTTTGGGATTCGCCGGATTTTTATTTCTGTGCGCACTTCTGAAAATGCGTCGGGGCGGCATCCGTGCCTTTGTCCGGTTGGCGCTCGTGGCACTTTGCGCGCTTTGCGCTTTTTTCTTTGCGCAGAGTATTACAGACGCCGTGATGGCAACCGATCTTACATCGTATAATCTGACGTTGAACGGCGAAGCGGTGACCGGGACCGTGAAAGAGTATCTCATTCAGGTCATCATGGAATCCGATTCGGAGGGAACTCTGCGGGATCTGCAGACCGCAAGTCCGACGGCCGTCGAACTGATCACTTCCATGGTGGCCATGGTTGTGACCGAAATCCTGTTTGTCATTATGTTTATCGTGCTGAAGATTCTGACCCTGATCGTGTACGCGATCATCAAAATCTTCATTCCGAAGCGTGACGAGAACGGTAAGCGCCTGAAGAGAAGCAAACTCGCAGGCTTTGCTTTCAGTCTGGCGCAGGCCGCGGTGGTCATCTTTGTTTTCCTTGTACCGGTTATGGGCGTTTATAACCTGATGACGGAAGTCGTCAACGTTATGGACAATGCGGCCGAAGCGGGGGACAACGGCGATAATGCGGAAACGCTCCGCAAGACGTCCGACGGAGATATACGCAAACTGTCCGCGTCGGCGTCGGATGATTATATCACATACGCCGATTCGTCATCTTCTTCGGATATGAGCACGGAGGAGATCAAAAACGTACTGGCCGAGATTTCCGGCGGTTACGTGTTCCCGGTTCTTCAGGGAATCAAGGTGAAAGACGCCGCCGTCACCACGTTCAACAGAATGTATCGTATGAAGATGCCCGACGGTAAGACTGCCTATCTTATGGAAGAAACGGTCAATCTGCTTCCTATTGCCACAAAGGCCATGGAACTTTCCGACGGCGTCAATGCAAAAACGTTGCAGGCGGTTCTGGACGGCGTGAAAAAATCGCCGCTTATGACCAATATTATGGCAGAGATCATCAGCGCCGGTTCTTCCAAATGGGCAAACGGCGAAAAATTCATGGGAATCGATCCTTTTGAATCCGATGATATGGATCCTTATATGCAGGATCTGCTCCGCGCAGTTTTCAGAAGTTTCAGCAATGTGGATTCCGACGGCGTGATTACCGACCTTACGGTACTGGTGAATGTGTTCGGCACTCTTGATCGCTACGAAGTGCTTGACGCCTTCGGCAACACCGAAGAAGGCGAAGACTCCATGCAGAAGATCATGGAAATGCTCGGTAAAGAGATTGCTGACGAAAAGTATAACGGCGCGAAAACCACCTTTATCGAAGCAGTGTTTGACGATCTGTCGGGTAGCCCCCGCCTGAAAACGGTAATTCCGAGCATCATCAATATGGGTCTGCGTTCCGCATCTTCCGGCCTTGGCATCGAGGAAAGCAATACGGCGCTGTACGACCGTATGATGGCAGATATTATAAATGAACTCACGGAATTGTCTTTTAATAAAAATAATGTAGAAAATGACAGATCCGCACTCGCCGCCGACCCGGATTATGTAACCGGCGACGACTATAATGCTTATAAACAGGCAGTGGCTAAAGTGGTGGATATCATGAAGAACGCCGGTCTGCCTCAGGCAAATACCAGCGAAGGGGAGGCCATTGCTTCCGCTATCGTTCTGCATTATGTGAATACGGAAACGCCGACAGCCGACAGCCTTGCGGCATATATCGGCTCTCTCGGTCGCACGTCCGACGCGGCCGCTATGATGGCGGATCGCTCGGCATTCGACTCCGAATACATCACCTTTGAAGAAATCAAGGTGAGCGGCGACTCTTTGCAAGACAGCGATTATAAGAAACTCGGCCGCGCGCTTTCTTCGCTTCTCGGTGTGTTTACCGATCTCAGTACGGACGGTTCCGAAGCCGACATTATGAGTTCTCTGGATTATGCGAAACTCGGCGAAGCGCTTGACTTGCTCGTCGCGGTTCCCGCAACAAGCAATCTTTCGTTCGGTCTTTTGGATTTCGTAACCGATAAAGCGGGCTTCAACTCCATTGACAAGGTTCGTGAAGCGGTCGCTACGTTGCAGGCCGACATCAAAGCGGGCAGAACCTCCTTTACCGAATTCTTTAAAGCCGTTGACGCAACGGTACAGCTTGCCAATCAGCTGACGTCGGTGGATAAACTTGACGATATGGACGCCGACAAATGGACGGAAACGCTGAAAGCTCTGGCCGAAGCCGGAAAGAATGAAAACACGATGGATATTCTCAAGAACTCCATCAACGGTATTATTCCCGAAAGCGAATCGAAACAGTCCGAAGTACTGACCAACCTGCTGACCACCGTTACCGATACCCTGCGCGAACGTGAACAGGCGGCCGCGGAAAAAGGTGAAACGATCAGCGAAGAAACGCTGAAAAAAGACGGCGAAGCGATGAAGGATCTGGTGACCGGCATCGGCAAGAGCAACTCGCTGAGCGAAGTCATCAACACGGTATGCGACGCCGCAAACAGCGAATCCGAAGTGGTGCAGAAAACGGTTTATACGATGGCAAAAGACTTCAGTGAAAAGACGTCTGACAACGAAGACTATCTGTCCATCGGCCTCAAGAAAGAAGATCTCACCAAGACCGAGAGCGGCGAGGAAAACGACGGCAGCAAATTCATGGGTGCCGTTGTGGATACCCTCGGCAACCTGCAGGAAGAAACTTTCGCCGAAGACACGAAGACAATGCAGAATATTTTCAACGAATTTGAAAAGGCTGATGTCGACGTATCCGGTGAAAATCCGGCCGACAACGTGAATGCCGCGCTGGCAGAAAACGCAGAACTGAAAGCCGCCATTGAAAAAGAACTGACGGATAACACTTCCGCATCGCTCGACGCGCTCCGCGAGGCGCTCGGCCTGCCGACCATCGGTTCGTCCGAAGAAGCGGCAAACTGATTCCTGTCTTCCCGGAAATTTTGAAATGATGTACACGAAAGGGGCAGTCTGAAACCAGAGCTTTCAGAGCCCCTTTCTTTTCCGCGTATTTTCCCGCACTCAGTTTTTTGACGACAAAATACGAAAAAACACAAGAAATTTCACAAAAACTATAGACAATTTGAAAATAATGTTGTATAATATTGCATTGTGCATACTTTATTTATTCTGTTATAAGCGCATGCTTTATCCGAAAGTTATGTATAACTAACGGATATAAAAACAAGGAGGATATGTTTTCATGAAAAAGAAGTTGACCACGGTCACATTCTCTGACACACCCGAGCAGGCAAAGCGTCTTGACGATCTTCTGCAGGGACTGAAAGGGGAAAAAGGTGCGGTCATGCGTGCATTGCAGGGGGCACAGGAAATCTACGGATACCTGCCTGCCGAAGTGCAGAAGAAGATCGCTCTCGGACTTGACGTTTCTCCGGCGGAAGTCTTCGGCGTTGCGTCTTTCTATTCGCAGTTCGTTCTGAACCCGAAAGGACAGGTGGCCATTGCCGTTTGTCTCGGTACCGCTTGCTATGTCAAAGGTTCCGGTGACATTATCAATAAGGTCAGCGAGATCATCGGTATTCCCGCAGGTTCTACCTCGCCCGACGGAAAATACAGCCTTGACGCAACCCGTTGCATCGGTGCGTGCGGCCTTGCTCCCGTTCTGACGATCAACGACGAAGTGTTCGGCAGACTTAAGGTCGGCGATATTCCCGATCTTCTTGCGAAGTATTGATATAAGGAGAAAGTGACAAGATGAATAAAACATATGAAGAACTCTGCGCCATCCGCGATAAAAAAGCCGCCGACCTTGCTGTCCGTACCGGCGGAAAGTGCGACGCGGGTGTAAAGCATGTCCTTATCTGCGGCGGTACCGGCTGTACCTCCTCCGGCTCTCCGAAGATCATGGAAAGACTTGAAGAAGAAATCAAGGCCGCCGGAATCGAAGACCGCGTGAAAGTGGTTCAGACCGGTTGTTTCGGCCTCTGCGCCCTCGGCCCGATCATGATCGTTTATCCCGAAGGCACCTTCTATTCCAGAACCACTGTGGATCATATCCCCGAAATCGTGCAGGAACATCTGATCGGCGGTAACCCCGTGAAGAAATATCTCTATGCGGAAACCGTTTCCGGCGACGAGATCCTTTCCCTGAACGAAACCCGTTTCTATAAAAAACAGCATCGCGTTGCTCTCCGTAACTGCGGTGTTATCAATCCCGAATGTATCGACGAATATATCGGTACCGACGGCTATCAGGCATTACATAAAGTTCTGACGGAGATGACGCCCGAAGCCGTCATCAACACGATGCTGGACTCCGGTCTCCGCGGACGCGGCGGCGGCGGTTTCCCGACCGGCAGAAAATGGCTCTTCGCGAAAAACAGCGTTTCCGATAAAAAATATGTGGTTTGCAATGCGGACGAGGGCGACCCCGGCGCATTCATGGACCGTTCGGTTCTGGAAGGCGACCCGCATACGGTACTGGAAGCTATGGCAATCGCCGGCTTCGCTATCGGCGCCGACGAAGGTTATATCTATGTTCGCGCCGAATATCCGATCGCCGTTCACCGTCTTCAGGTGGCTATTAAGCAAGCGCACGAATACGGCCTGCTCGGCAAGGATATTTTCGGTACAGGCTTCAATTTCGACATTCAGCTCCGTCTCGGCGCAGGCGCTTTTGTGTGCGGCGAAGAGACCGCGCTCCTGACTTCCATCGAGGGCAACCGCGGCGAACCCCGTCCCCGTCCTCCGTTCCCGGCGGTCAAAGGTCTTTTCGGCCAGCCGACCATCATCAATAACGTGGAAACCTACGCCAACGTATGCCAGATTATTCTGCGAGGCGCCGATTGGTTCGCGGGAATGGGTACGGAAAAATCCAAGGGTACCAAGGTCTTTGCGCTCGGCGGCAAGATTGAAAATACCGGCCTTGTCGAAATCCCGATGGGCACAACGCTCCGCGAGATTGTTGAAGAAATCGGCGGCGGCGTTCCGCACGGTAAGAAGTTCAAGGCGGCTCAGACGGGCGGCCCGTCCGGCGGTTGTATCCCCGCCAGCCTTATCGACACGCCGATTGACTATGACAACCTGATCGCTATCGGTTCCATGATGGGTTCCGGCGGTCTTATCGTTATGGACGAAGACAACTGCATGGTCGATATCGCGAAATTCTTCCTTGAATTCACGGTAGACGAATCCTGCGGCAAATGTACTCCTTGCCGCGTCGGTACGGTACGCCTTCTTGAAATTCTCAATAAGATCACAAACGGCAACGGTACTCTGGAAGACCTCGATCGCCTTGAAGAACTGAGCATGTACATCAAGAGCGCCTCTCTCTGCGGTCTCGGTCAGACGGCTCCGAACCCCGTTCTTTCCACGCTCCGTTATTTCCGCGACGAATACGTTGCTCACGTTGTCGACAAGAAATGCCCCGCCGGCGTCTGCAAACGTCTTATGCACTATGAGATCGACCCCGAAAAGTGCAAAGGCTGTACCGCCTGCGCCCGTGTATGCCCGGTAGGCGCGATTTCCGGCACGGTCAAGAATCCTCATACGATCGACGTATCGAAGTGTATCAAATGCGGCGCTTGTATTTCCAAGTGCAAGTTCGGCGCGATCACGAAGCAGTAAGAAGGGAGCCGTAAAAAATGGATATGGTTAAAGTAAAAATCGACGGCAGAGAATATGACGTTCCGAAGAACGCCACGGTTCTTGAAGCCGCAAGAGTGGCCGGTGTGGATATTCCCACGCTCTGCTACCTGAAAGATATCAACGAGATCGGCGCATGCCGCCTCTGTCTTGTGGAAGTCAAGGGCGCGCGCGGTCTTGTAACCTCCTGCGTTTACCCTGTAAACGAAGGCATGGAGATCTTCACAAACACCGAAAAAGTCCGTGCCGCAAGAAAAACCAACCTGGAACTGGTGCTTTCCGCACATGAGAAGAAGTGTCTCTCCTGCGTTCGCTCCACTTCCTGCGAACTGCAGAAACTTTGCCAGGAATACGGAGTGGAAGACTCCGCTTTCGGCGGCAGAGAAGATTCTTTCCCGATTGAGGCTTCCGGCCCCTCCATCGTTCGGGACAACAACAAATGTATCCTGTGCCGCCGTTGCGTTGCCGCATGTAAAAACATGCAGGGAATCGGCGTCATTGAAGCGAAGAACAGAGGATTCGATACGGTCATCGGTTGCGAATTCGACAAACCGCTTGCCGAAAGTTCCTGCGTGAACTGCGGCCAGTGTATTCTCGCATGTCCTGTCGGCGCTCTTTACGAGAAAGACGACACCGATAAGGTGTTTGCCGCTATTGCCGATCCGAAAAAGCATGTCGCCATCTGCATGGCACCGTCTGTCCGCGCCGGCATCGGCGAAGAATTCGGTTATGAAATCGGTACGGATACCGAGGGCAAACTCGTTGCCGCGGCAAAACGTCTCGGCTTTGACGGCGTGTATGACATGAACTTTACCGCCGACCTTACGATTATGGAAGAAGCGTATGAGTTTATCGGCCGCCTGAAAAACGGCGGAAAACTGCCGCTTATCACTTCCTGCTCGCCCGGTTGGGTCAAATACTGCGAGCATTATTTCCCCGAAATGACCGAGAATCTTTCGTCCTGCAAATCGCCCCAGCAGATGTTCGGCGCAGTGTACAAGGCTTTCTTCGCGGAAAAACTGGGTGTGAAACCCGAAGACGTGTACATGGTATCCTGCATCCCCTGCACGGCCAAGAAGTTTGAAATCGGCCGCGACGGCGAAGCCGCCCTCGGTATGCCCGATGTCGATGCCGCCATCACGACGCGCGAACTGGCGCGCATGATCCGCAAAGCAGGCATCAATTTCCGTGCGCTCCCCGATGAAAAATTCGACAGCCCGGTCGATTACGGTTCCGGTGCCGGCGTTATTTTCGGCGCAACCGGCGGCGTTATGGAGGCCGCACTGCGTACCGCGGCCGAAGTTGTTCTCGGTAAGCCGCTTAAATGCGTTGATTTCACCGATGTCCGTGGCACGGCCGGCATCAAACGCGCTACCTATAAACTCGGTGATCTTGAGCTGAAAGTGGCCGTTGCTTCCGGTACAAAGAACGCAAAAGAACTCCTGAAATCGGTGGAGAACGGTGAAAAGATCGACTTTATCGAAATCATGGCGTGCCCCGGCGGTTGCGTCAACGGCGGCGGTCAGCCGATCCAGCCTGCTGTTGTACGTAACAATGTCGACATTCGCGCGCTTCGCGCTGGTATCCTCTATACGGCTGATAAAGCGAAAGATGTCCGCAAGTCGCACGAAAACTCGATCGTGAAGAAGATTTACGAGGACTTCCTCGGCGAACCCAACAGCCATAAGGCGCATGAACTTTTGCACACCACGTACGTAAAACGCGGTCTTTGATCCGTTTTTCGTTCGCAGAATAACCGGTCGGGAACGGCAAGACACAGACATGTCCTGCCGTTCCTGCTGTTTTGTAGGAATATTGCTATAATAAGGTTTTTCTTCCTAAAAATAACATATTGGAAAACAGACGGTATTCGGGAGAAAAAGCTCATTTGCCGTTCTTCGGAAAACGCATGATTTATCGCCGTATTGTGCATTTTTCAAACAAGCGCCCGTGCTTTTGTGAATATTTGGTTACACAGAATGAAATAATCGAAAATTTTTGATTTTTATTGTGCAAAAAAGCAAAAACGCACTTGACAATCGGTTATGGAAATTGTATAATGTTTTCATGTAAAGAAATCGCTTGTACAAGTGGCGGTTTCGTAATATATTTTAAAAGGAGAAAATTCATGAAACTGAAAGCAAAATGGCTTCTGTTTGCGCTCGTGTGCGTTCTCATGCTGGCTCTTGTGGCATGTGGCAAACCCGGCGATGACAGCAGCTCAGATGATTCTTCTTCCGAAGAAGATTCCTCTTCGCAGGAAGAGGTAAAAAAGTTTACCGTTACATATCACTATGGTGTTGCTGAATGGGATGCCGAAAACGGAAAAGTAAAAACCTATGCCGCTACCAAAGAAGTATCGGTCAAGGCGGGCGGTAAGGCGAAAGACGGTCTTGCTTCGGGCGATAAGACTCCGGAGGGCTATTCTTTCGTGACATGGGAATGTGACGGCGGCAACCTGAACAAAGTTACGAAAAATCTTGACGCTTATGCCAAGTACACGGTTCTCGATACGCATACCGTTACTTTCAAAGATGCAAACGGCAGGGTAATCTCCGCTACTACTGTCTACAGCGGCAAGAAAGTTGACGCAGCCGATGTTCCCGACACGAACGGCTTCCGTGTTTATGACGCCGAAAGATATGCTTCGCTTTCCGACGCCAGCAAGCAGGAACTGGATCTTGTGGAATTCAAGGACGCAAACGGCAATTGGATTATCGAAGGCGCCTATATCAAGGCTTCGGACAAAGCTCTGATCGGCAAAGCCGTTCCGCTCTCATTCGATTCTTATTTCGGCGGTTGGAACTCTGACAGTAGCGCTATGTCTTCTCCTAACTCGCGTATCACTGCCAACGTTACCTTTACGGTAAAAGAGAACAAAGCTACTGCGGTTGTTCCGTCTGTCGGAAAGAACGACGTGGTGATCGACGGTCAGAAGGATGCGAAGTACGAAAAGGTCGGCGAACTGTATAAGTACATCATTTCCGAAAAAGTAACCGACGCCAAACAAAAGAATGTTGACTATACTATCCTCGATAAATATGCTACCAAAGAAGCCGCGGCGGCGGATAACAAGGGCGACGAATGGGAGAACGCCAACACGCTGGTAAAGGCGATTGGCGCCGATAAGATCCATGCAGAACTGTATATGGCATGGGACGGCGACTGGATCTACTTCCTTGTCGACGTAAATGACCCGACGGTTGTAACGCAGGGCAAACAGTACTGCTCCATTAATAACCCGTATGAAAATGATGGCGTTGAAATCTGGTATGCCATTAACGGATACTATTCCAAACTTTGCCTTGACGCTATGGGATATAATCTCTATTCCGGCGCTACTCAGCCGTCTGCTTATCTCGGCTTTGTAAAGAATAACAATGCCAACTATCAGACGTCGATCAAGGGCGGTACAAAACCGACTTCCGATGATCCTACGGTAATCGCCAATGCTACCGGCTACATCGTGGAATGCAGACTGCCGGCCTATAATGAACCCACCGACACCATCACGGCTGATGATCCGCTCGGTGAAAATCTTGGCGGCAAACATTGGGGTTCCAAACTTCGTTGCGGCGATATGGTGCACATTTCGCTCCAGGTAGACAGCATTTCCGCAGCCGCATCGGCCGAGAGCATTACCCAGTGCGTTTCCACAAGCGGTACTTCTTCACTGGACAGTCTCGGCGAAAAACTGAATCGTATCAATATCGGTTATCAGACTAACGGTTCCGCAGGCGCAGGTACTGCGGTACTGATCCTCGGTTGATCCGTATAACAGAAAAGCAGGACGCATGTCCTGCTTTTTCGTTTTTTGCAACCGAAAACGCGCAATAGTTGCATAACGTGAAAGATTGACTGATGAGAAAATCTTCTGTTTACGATAAAACAAAAGAGACCTGCCGGTGAGATTTCAAAAAAACAGGCAGAAGATCTGCCATATCTTTGCAGAAAGCAGAACCCGTTCTTACCGAATAAGAAATGCCGGAAAAAATCGGCGTCCGGCGTTTTTATAGGGCCTGTACAGACCGTCGGTCATCTTGTTTTGCAAATTTCGGGAAGAGCAAGGCGAAGAGCGTGGCGAAGAGCGTGGCGGAGAGCGTGGCGGAGAGCGTGGCGGAGAGCGTGGCGGAGAGCGTGGCGGAGAGCGCGGAGGAGAGCAAGGCGAAGAGCGTGGCGGAGAGCGTGGCGGAGAGCGCGGAGGAGAGCAAGGCGGAGAGCGTGGCAGAGAACGTGGCAGAGAACGTGACAGAAAACGTGACAGAGAATGCGGCAGAGAGCAAGGCGGAGTACGGGAAGAAGAGTGCGGCGCCCCTTTTATTTTCCGCCGTTTCTATGTATACGTGCGTTCTTTTTATCCGGGGGCTGTTTCTTTTTTCGGATATTTTCCGATGGTATATAAAAACAGCTTCGGTCGGAAAACCGAAAAAACGACATGCACGCACGCGCAGGAATAAAATGGTATATACGGCGCATATATGCAGGTTATACACCGAATATGACATTTTTTGGTAGATTTTTTGAGGTTATTTTGTCGCAATTTGTACAAAAACAGTATATAAAAATTCAATACTTTGTACGAAAAGAATAAAAATGTATTGACATTTATTCTTTCGATTGGTATAATATTACATGTAAGAATTTAGGAAATTCTTATACAACACATCATAAGGAGAAAAATTATGAAACATGCGGCAAAGCTACTTATTCTTGTCCTGGCATTTTTGATGGTTTTTTCTTTTGCCTCTTGCGATGAAGACGGAAACCCCGAAGAAAGCAGCAGTGACCAGGCTCAGTCGGAAAGCGGAACCACCAAAGAAACGACTTATACGGTTACTTTCCATTACGGTGTGAAAACTTTTGAAAACGATAAGGTCACGGAATGGAAAACCACAAAAGTAAATTCGTGGAAAAAAGGTGAGAAGAGCGTCAGCGCTCCTACCAAATCTGTGGTGGAAGCGGGCGAAACCGATTATCGTTTCCTTTGCTGGGTAGACGCGAACGGCAATGAGATCCAGAAGTCCAAATATCAGCGGCCGTCTGCAAATATGGACGTATATGCTTCTTACAGAGCAGCGTATGAGTACACGGTTACTTTCAAGAGCGGTTTCGGTTCCGAAACGATCTCCACGGTAAAGGTGAAGGAAGGTCAGAAGCTGTCTGCTGACCAGATTCCGTCAACGCAACCGATCTATGTATACTACAAAACGTCCGAACCCTATAAATCATGGTCGGCCGAGAAAAAAGCGGCTTGCACCTCGCTCTTCGACTGCAATATTTCGATTCAGGGTGTAAACGGCGATGACAGTAAAAACTACTTCATCGAAACGGCTGACAAGGATCGTCTCGGCAAGGCTATCATGATGCTGTACGGCCAGTCTTTCCAGAGCTGGATCAGCGATAACACCGCAAAGGTCAAGAGCATTACCAGCAAGATCACCGATAACGTAACGTTTACGGTGCAGGCGGCCGACGCCGTTGTTATCCCGAAAGTCGATCAGGGCACGATCTTTATCGACGGTGTCATCGACGAAGGCAAGTACGCGCTGATGGGTAACATGTATAAAAACGTTATTTCCGCCAAAGTCGACGGCGCGAAATTTACCACGAGCGACATGAAGATGTTTGCTCTCATCAACCAGTATGCCACGGCCGATGAAGCCAAAAAAGCGGCCTATGACGCGGCTATCAGCGCCGGCAAGACGGAAGAAGAAGCAACTGCCGCGGGCGCAACCGCCGCAGAAAACTGGACAGAGCAGGATAGACTGTATAAACTGCCCGGTAGCGTCAACGCTGAACTCTATATGGCATGGGACGGCGACTATATTTACTTTGCCGTAAAAGTATATGACAGCAAGATCGTTACGGAAGGCAAAGACTACTGCTCCATCAACAACCCGTACGAAAACGACGGCGTTGAAATGTGGTACGGCTTTAACAACAACTTCTCGAAGATCTGCCTTGACGCGGCAGGATGGACGGTTTACAGCGGTGCTTCCAATCCGTCGAAATACCTGAACTTCATCAAGAATAACAATAAGTTTGCAACGCAGATTTATAAAGCCGACAATTCGGTTGTTACCGTTGATAAGAACGACGGTTCCGCGCGTGTTCTTGCCGAAGGCGAAGGTTCCTATTATATTGTGGAATACGTTCTTCCTGCATTCCATGAACCTACCGACGTCATCACGGAAGATGATCCGCTCGGCAGTGATCTCGGCGGCAAACATTGGGGTCAGCGCATGATTACCGGTACGAACGTTTACGTTTCGATGCAGGTGGACTGCGTATCCGATGTAGCTGACGCGGCATCTCTTGAAAAATCCAAAACTACCGGCAGCACTTGCCTGAACAGCGAATCCGCCAACGGTCAGAAGAAAGGCGGCGCGACCGGCAATACGCTGAGAAGATCCAACTTCGGTTGGCAGACCTCTTCCGCAGGTAGCGTTAATAAGAACGGCGGTACACTCTCCCTCGTTCTCGGTTAAGCGGACAATAAAAAAACGGCAGATTATATATCTGCCGTTTTTCTTTTATATGTATCGCTGTTGTCGTGAAAAGCGGCACGCATGACGCGTGCCGCTTGTTACAAGTTTACAGATACAGAGGAGCCAGGCGCTTTTCCGTTTTGCAGAGGAGAATGTAGGCAAGGGAAACGGAGATAAAAATAAAGAGAAAATCCCATATCATCAGGGCAACTTCGGCGGCGTTCATAAGAGAAGGAATACCGTAATACTGATCGTTTATGAAATTAACGGTTTTAACGATCTGTAGGATCATGCGTGCCAGGAAGAACAGAAGCGCCAGAATGGCATTGGCGGTGAAGAGCGGTTGACCGGGCGCGAATATGGCAACATCGTCGCGGTTCCCGCGCAGGAAAACATAGTACAGCGGCAAAAACAGCAGGATATGAAGGAGTACATAGAAAGCATAGTTCAGAAGCAGGTCTGTGGCGACAACGCCGAATGTATATTCCTGCAGTTCAATGATTCCGTACAGTAACTGGTAGAACAGTTTCGATAAAAACAGCGGTAAAAATACAGCGACGGCGCCGTGAATTCCTTCTTTTCGCGTGCGCATGAACAGAAACGCAAAGGCGAAAAAGGAAAGCGCAATATCAAGAAACTGGAGTGAATAGTATAGAATGTAGAGCAGAATAAGAATAATGCCGCCCGAACGTTCAATGAGGTAATTGTACAGCGGATAGACGGCAAGAAGTAATAGATTGGCGGCAAGAACGGTTGCCGAAAAGATAAGAATATTCTTTTCGGGGAGTTTTCGCGCGAAAGGCGGCGATGTTTTCATAGAATTCTCCTGAAATCGTTTTCTGTTGTTTTTCCCGTCTGTAGTAGTGACGGCGGACGCGGAACAAAGAAAAAATGTGTATTCCTATTTATTGTATCATTTTTCTTTTCCGAATTCAACGTCTGACGGAAGAAAAAACAAGATTTTGCAGAAATTTTACAGAAAAAGACCTGCGCCGAAGCGCAGGTCTTTTGGCTTTGGGTGAAAAATCAATACATGCCGCCCATGCCGCCGCCCATCGCGGGGTTCACGGCGGGAGCCGGATTTTCCTCTTTCTTGTCGGAAACAACGGCTTCCGTTGTCAGAACCGTGGAAGCAACGCTTGCGGCGTTCTGCAAGGCACTGCGGGTAACCTTGGTCGGGTCGACGATACCGACGCTGACCATATCGCAGTAGGTCTCGTTATAGGCGTCGTAGCCGTAACCGATTTTGCCGCTGTTCTTGATTTTATCAAGAATGATGGCGCCGTCAACGCCCGCATTATCGGCGATCTGACGCATCGGCGCTTCAAGCGCTTTGATGACGAGACGAACGCCCGTGGCTTCGTCGCCGTCCACCGTCTTCAGCAGTTTTTCCACGTCGGCAATAACGTTGATATATGCCGTGCCGCCGCCCGCAACGATGCCTTCTTCAACAGCCGCTTTCGTGGCGTTAAGGGCGTCTTCGATACGGAGTTTCTTTTCTTTCATTTCGGTTTCGGTTGCGGCACCGACCTTGATTACGGCAACGCCGCCGGCCAGTTTTGCAAGACGTTCCTGAAGTTTCTCACGGTCAAAGTCGGAAGTGGTGGTTTCGATGGCGGCTCTGATCTGGGCAACGCGCGCCTTGATGTCTTCGGACTTGCCGGCACCGTCAACAATCACGGTGTTTTCTTTCGTTACTTTGATCTGGCGTGCGCGGCCGAGCTGATCCAGCGTTGTGTCTTTCAGTTCAAGACCGAGTTCTTCGGTGATTACCGTACCGCCCGTCAGAATGGCGATATCGCGGAGCATTTCTTTGCGGCGGTCGCCGAAACCGGGAGCCTTAACCGCAACGCAGGTGAAGGTGCCGCGGAGTTTGTTCAGGACAAGCGTTGTGAGCGCCTCGCCCTCTACGTCTTCGGCGATGATAAGAAGTTTCTTGCCGGCCTGAACGATAGGTTCGAGAACGGGGAGAATGTCCTGAATATTCGAAATCTTTTTATCGGTGATCAGTACATACGGATCGTCAAGAACCGCTTCCATTTTATCCGCATCGGTCACCATGTAGGGAGAGAGATAGCCGCGGTCAAACTGCATGCCTTCCACTACTTCGCAGTAGGTTTCCGCACTCTTCGATTCTTCGATGGTGATAACACCGTCGGACGTAACTTTTTCCATGGCGTCTGCAATCTGGCGGCCGACTTCGGCGTCACCGGCGGAAATCGTGCCGACACGGGCAATATCTTCGGAGCCGTTGACTTTCTGGGAATGAGAAACCAGCGATTTTACGGCCGCGTCCACCGCTTTGGCAATGCCTTTACGGAGAACGATGGGGTTTGCGCCCGCGGTAACGTTTTTCATGCCCTCGCGGATCAGCGCCTGCGCCAGAATGGTGGCGGTCGTTGTGCCGTCGCCGGCCGCGTCGTTCGTCTTGGTGGCGACTTCGCGGACAAGCTGTGCGCCCATGTTTTCGGCGGCGTCCTCAAGTTCGATTTCCTTTGCAATGGTTACGCCGTCATTGGTGATGAGGGGCGTGCCGAATTTTTTGTCAAGAACCACGTTTCTGCCCTTAGGGCCGAGGGTGATGCGGACGGTGTCCGCAAGTTTATCAACGCCGCGAAGAAGGGCGTTTCTGGCTTCAATGCCGTAAAGAATATTCTTTGCCATAACGAAAATCTCCTTTTTATTCTACAATTGCGAGAATGTCGCTTTGTCTTACGATATTGTATTCGATGCCGTCGCACTTGATTTCGGTACCGGCATACTTGGAAACGATGACCTTTTCTCCGACTTTTACGACCATATCCACGTTTTTACCGTCGACAAGACCGCCGGGGCCTACGGCCACGATTTCCGCAACCTGCGGTTTCTCCTTGGCAGAACCGGGAAGAATAATCCCGCTTTTTGTAGTTTCTTCTGCTTCTACGCTTTTCACGACAACGTGATCGGCAAGAGGTTTCAGTGTCATAATCATATCCTCCATAAACCTTATAAAATTACTGTTCAACGGTTTAGCACTCAAAACGCCTGAGTGCTAAACTCTGCGTTTATTGTACCATTTCTGTTATAAAAATCAAGGGGGCAACTGCAAAATTCATACTTTGTTAACAAATATTTCCGTCAGGAAAGTTCCTGCCGCAGAAAAGCCAGAATTTTCTTTTCTTCACGGGAGATTTTGACCTGCGTCAGACCGAGAACGCGTGCGGTTTCCTCCTGTGAAAAATCGCGGAAATAGCGAAGCAGGATAATTTTTTTCTTGATGTCGGGGAGTTTGTCGAGGGCGGCGGATATGGCGATCCGATAGAAGTTCTTTTCGTTTTCCTCTTCGTCGCAGAGTGTGTTTTCGAGCGTAAGACTGTCATCGTCGGCATAGAGAATATCGGACAGGGAAGAAATGGGCGATGTGGCGTCCAGGGCGGCGGCCGCTTCTGCGGGCGTGACATGACAGCGCGCGGCCAGTTCTTCGATTCTGACGTCGGTTTTCCCTTCGGCTATGCATTTTTCACGCTCCGCGGCCAGAATGGCGCTGAGTCTTTTTTGCACACGCGAAACCTTGATCGGGCCGTCGTCGCGCAAAAAACGTCGTATTTCGCCGAAGATCAGCGGTACGGCATAGGTCGAGAAAGCGCAGGCACGGCTTTCATCAAACGTCCGTATGGCTTTTAAAAGACCGATGGAACCGATCTGCACAAGATCTTCATAATCGGTTCCGCGGCCGAGAAAGCGCACGGCTATATGATTGACAAGACCGCCGTTGTTACGGATAAGTTCCTCGGTGGCTTTTTCGTCTCCGGCGCGTGCGCGGCGGAGAAGCGGGAGATTATCCCGGAAGCGTTCGTCTGTTTTGGATCTTTCGGCGGATTCTTCGTGAATAACGGCGGGAAGAGAGTTGTTCATACGCACCCGTTCTGCGTCAGGAGAGTTTTTTCAGCATAGTCACTCTCGTACCTTTACCCACACGGGAGAAAACGGAGAGACGGTCGGTGAAAGTTTCCATTACGGAAAATCCCATGCCGCTTCTGTCGCCGCTGTTATCGGTGGTATAGAGGGGCTGACGCGCTTTTTTCACATCGGGAATACCGCAACCGGTGTCACGGATCGAGATTTTCAGTTTATTGTCGCCGTAGAGGCATACCGATATGTAGACGATGCCTGTTTTCTCCGATTCGCGGTAGGCATGAACGATCGCGTTGGTGAAGGCTTCCGAAACCGCGCATTTTATATCGGCGATCTCCTCAAGCGTCGGGTCGGCCTGCGCGATAAAGGCGGCGACGACAGCGCGGCAGACGCTTTCGTTGCGCGAAAGCGCAGGAAGTTTCAGCGACATCTGATTGACGATTGCGGCGGATTTTTCTGTTTTCATTCGGCTTTCTCCTTCTTTAAGGTCGCGGTAAGGCGCGGGATACGGAATACGCCGGCCATATTCAGAATTTTCATGACGCGCGGCGGAACGTTATTCAGGCGCACCGACGCGCCGACGTTTTCCGCGGTGGACACGCGTCCGAGAATAAGCCCCAACCCCGAAGAATCCATAAAACCCACTTTTTCAAGATCAATAACGAGAAGTTCGGGACGGTACAGATACAGATTTTTATCTATTTCTTCTCGAACGCCGCGGGCGGTATGATGATCGATTTCGCCGCTGATTTCGGCGTAAAGAACGCCGTTTTTATACGCAACATCCGCTTTGGCTCCTATCAGCATATGTGACTCCTTTGTTTTATATTCCGTTTTTATATTATAGATCGGCATAAGTGTGAATTTTGTCGGAATAAGGGCGGACGGAAAATAAATTCCGCATAATTGCGGGAATAAAAAAGCGCCCCGGCGGTAAAAACCGCCGGAGCGCCGGGAAATCCGTATTTTGAGATAATCAGAAAGGAAGATGAAGAATACCGAGACCCTCAAGGAGAATCTTCAGTCCGAGAAGAATCAGCACGCAACCGCCCGCAAATTCCGCTTTTTTCTTGTAGCGGGTGCCGAAAAGGTTGCCGACCTTTACGCCGAGCATGGAAAGCAGAAGCGTGGTAATGCCGATCAGCGGCGCGGCGATGGCCACATTGACTTTCAGCATAGCGAACGATACGCCGATGGCGAGCGCGTCAATGCTGGTGGCAAGCGCAAGCAGAAGCATGGTGCGGAAAGAGAGGTCGTCGTCCAGTTCTTCCTCTTTTTTAGACAGTGATTCGAGAATCATATTGCCGCCGATAAGTACAAGCAGAATAAAGGCAATCCAGTGGTCAAACTCTTCGATATAACCGGCGAACAGGGAGGCGACAAAGTAGCCGATTGTCGGCATCAGAGCCTGAAAACCGCCGAACCAAAGACCGATGATGAAGGCTTTTTTCAGCGTGAGTTTTTTCATCGAAAGACCTTTGCAGATGGCTACGGCAAAAGCGTCCATTGAGAGGGCAACCGCACACAGAATAAGTTCGACAATACCCATAATTTCCTCCGAAAAGCGAAAAAATGTCCGTCGGGCAAATACCGACGGCGGATCCGAATATAAAAATACTGTAAAATTATAGCACGTTATATCCGTAATGTCAAGGGAAACATTGACTTTTTTTCATGGGTATGCTACAATAAAAACGGTTATAACGGCATGATGTCGCGTTACAGTTACATATATATGAATATATTCCGCAATACACGGCGGCGATGCTGCATGCCCGCCGCTATGCGGACAGAAAGGAATTTTATGGAATCACCGATCGTGAGCGTAAACGGACTCACAAAAGAATATAACGGCATGCCTGCGCTGAAAAACGTAAACCTTTCGCTTCCGCGCGGACGCGTCATCGGTCTTCTGGGACCGAACGGAAGCGGGAAAACCACGTTCATCAAACTCCTTGTCGGTCTGTTGAAACCTACCGCCGGCATCGTGATGATCGACGGATATCCGGTCGGAATCCGCACAAAAGAGGTCGTTTCATACCTGCCGGAGCGCAACAGTCTTCCTCTTTATATGACTGCGGAACAACTGATACGGTATTTTGCCGACTTTTTTCCGGATTTTTGCGAAGAGCGTTGCCGCCATATGCTTGCCGACCTCGGACTGCCGATGGATAAACCTATCCGTAACTATTCCAAGGGTATGCGCGAAAAAGTGCAGTTGATTATGGTGATGAGCCGCAACGCCAAACTGTACATTCTCGATGAACCGATTGCCGGCGTGGATCCTGCGTCGCGCGATTATATCATTGATACAATCATCAAAAACCGCGATCCGTTGTCAACGGTTCTGATCTCCACGCATCTGATTGCCGATATTGAGAAAGCGCTTCAGGAATTTGTCTTTATCCGGCAGGGAGAAATCGTCGTTTACGACGCCGTGCAAAATGTACATGAAGCGGGAAAAACCGTGGACGCTTTGTTCCGGGAGGTGTTCAAATGGTAAAGATATGGAAATATGAGGCCAAAGCCGCGAAAAATTGCGCGATTCCCATGATAATCACCATGGCGGCCTGTATGCTTGTCTCTCTGACCCTGCTTTTGACTGCCAATGCGTTGGTTCCTTTGAATCATCTATACGAATTTGCCGGGACATCATCAGTGGTGCTCTTTGCAAGTACGGCGACCCTGTTTTCCGTATTACTGCAAATTTTTGTTGCGCTCAGCGTGGTGGCGATGCCGGTATATCTGTTTATCCGTTATGCGCAGAGCATGTTCGGCGATGAGGGCTATTTTACGCATGTTGTACCGCTCTCCGATAACGCGCTTTTGTTCGGAAAGATGTCTTTCGGTGTTTTTGCCACGGCGGCTTCGGCTCTGGTCGCGTTTTTGTTCCTTTTGATCGAAGGACTGATTTTCAAGGCGTTCGGACTTTCCTCCTATTCGCTTGTGAGTTTTTTTGTGGACATTGGCGACGTCCCCGATCTCGGTTCTGTAACCGTCACCTATACGGCATTGCTTTCGGAGATCTTGTCGGGAATTCTGTCGATTATCCGCCTTTTGTGGACGATGGTCAGCATTTATCTTGCCATTACGCTCGGCGCTACGCTGCTCTCACGTCATAAGGTCGCCGGAACTTTGCTTTTCCTGCTGGCTATCAGCATGGTGGTATCGTTTATCAGCGAATTCATGTTCTCTCTCATCAGTATCTCGGAAGTGTTTCCGTGGGAGCAGGACGATTATAATGCGTTTGTGATTCTGAATACGGTGTGGGGCATAGTGTTCTATACAGGTCTTGCCGTTGCCGCGTTTTTCCTTTGCCGTACTTTACTGCGGCGCAAACTGAATTTGCAATAATACGCGCCGCTTTGCGCGTTTATATATCTGTCGAACCGTTTTTGCGGCGGACGCCGTATAAAACGGTGTGCCGTTGCGGTACAACAATTATGAAGGAGCATTGATATGAAAAAACTACGGTCGCTTGCCGGCAACCGCACGGTTCTTTCTATAAAAATCAAAGAAGCGTTTACATCGGTCATGCCGATTGCTCTCATCGTTATGATCCTGTGCTTCACGCTGACCCCTATTGACAGCGGTATTCTTCTGTCGTTCATTCTGGGGACGGTACTTGTTATCATCGGAATGGGACTGTTTACGCTCGGCGCGGACACAGCCATGACGCCGATCGGCGAGTATATCGGCGATTCTACGGTGAAAACGAAGAAAATCGCGGTGATCATACCGATATTCTTCGTTCTCGGCGTGTTTATCACAATATCCGAGCCGGATCTTTCGGTTTTGGCAAAACAGTTGTCCGGTACAATCAACAGTTGGATTCTGATCCTTTCGGTGGGCGTGGGCGTCGGTCTCTTTCTTGTGATCGCATTCCTGCGTATCGTTTTCAAGATTAAACTGAAGTATCTCCTGCTCATTTTTTACGGCATTATTTTCATTCTGGCCTTTTTCATGCCGGAGGTCTTTTTACCGCTTTCGTTTGATGCGGGCGGTGTGACGACGGGGCCGATGAGCGTACCGTTTATCATGGCAATCGGTACCGGTATCGCCATGATCCGTAGCGACCATGGCGCAAAAGACGACAGTTTCGGTCTGACCGCACTCTGTTCCATCGGTCCGATTCTGGCCGTTATGATTCTGGGCGTGGTCTATAAGCCGGACAGCATTGAAATCACTGCCTATCAACTCACTTTCGGAAGCGATTCCCGTACGGTATTCATGGCGTTTGTCCGTCAAATCCCCGAATATCTGAAAGAAGTCGGCGTTGCACTGTTGCCGATCGTATTGTTCTTCTTTATTTTCCAGTTGTTCGGTAAAAAAGTCGGACGGAATCAGAATATTAAAATTGCGGTCGGCCTTGTCAATACTTTTCTGGGGCTTGTTTTGTTCCTCCTCGGTGTGAACGTCGGATTTTTGCCGATCGGTAACTATCTCGGCACCTTGATCGGTGCGCATGAGTACCGTTTCATCGCCGTTCCCATCGGTATGCTTCTCGGCTTCTTTGTCGTTGCGGCAGAACCGGCGGTACATGTCCTCACAAAGCAGGTCTATGAGATTACGTCGGGCGGTATTCCGAAGTCTGCGCTGAGTTTGAGCCTCATGCTCGGTGTCTCCGTTTCCGTCGGCCTTGCCATGCTGCGGATACTGTTACATATTCCGATCCTGTATTTTCTCATTCCGTTCTATCTGATCGCCTTGGGACTTACTTTTGTTGTGCCGGATATTTTTACGGCGGTGGCATTTGACTCCGGCGGCGTTGCCTCCGGCGCCATGACGACAAGTTTTATTCTGCCGTTTGCGCTCGGTATATGTGAGGCGGTCGGCGGCAATATCGCCACCGAGGGATTCGGCGTGGTGGCTATGGTGGCGATGACGCCGCTTGTGGCGATCCAGATACTCGGTCTGATTTATAAGTTGCAACTCTCGAAGCATAAAAAAGAAAAAGCAGGACAAAGCGCTTCCGATAGCGAAGAAATCATCGGATAGGAGCGAAAGAATGACACAGTATAAATATTTAATGGTGATTACAAACAGGGAACTTGCCGAGGACTATTTTGAATTTTTCCGCCGCTATAAGGTGGAGCATGTCATCGAAAAATTCTGCAACGGTACGGCGGACGACTCCGTTCTGGATTATTTCAGTTTACGGAAAACGGAAAAGGTGATGTTTGAAGCCATCGTGGACGGCGGCGCCGTTCCCGCTCTTATACGCGGCATGCGGAACGAAATGAATATTGAAGCAATCGGAAACGGAATTGCTATGTTCATACCGATCGACGCCATCGGCGGCGCGTCAAGCAAGCGCTATTTTACCCTCGAAAATTCAACTGAATCGGAAAACGGAGAAATCAGAATGAACGAACAATCAAACAGCGTCCTTATTATAACGATCGTCAATACGGGCTATACCGAGGTGGTCATGGAGGCGGCAAAGGCCGCCGGCGCTAACCGCGG
>CAJLXA010000006.1 GCA_905210485.1 uncultured Eubacteriales bacterium
AATAATGCAGGAAAAACCGTAACGGTTTCTTCTGCATTTAATGATACTCTCAACAAAAACAAAAAACTTTTTAGAAATGTCTTGACAAACGGCGCGTTATTGTGTATAATAGCAATGTTCACGCGAGAGTGGCGGAACTGGCAGACGCGCACGTTTGAGGGGCGTGTGGATTTTCCATACGGGTTCAAGTCCCGTCTCTCGCACCAAAGTGAGTGTTCTTTCCATGTGGGGGGTGCATGGAGGATGCCCACTTTATTTTTTTGCTGTCGGAAACGCGGTCATCACAAATTGACGTTTTCAGATTTTATTATACTTCATTATACAGCCGTACAGGATTATACAGCCGCGCAGAATTATACAGCCGTGCGGATTATACAGCCGTGCGGATTATACAGCCGTGCAGGAAAAACTCTTCCGTATTTTTATCCGGCAAATACGGAATTATTCCCGAAAGCCGTGCCCTCTCCGCAACAAAAATTTCTCTTGCCGTATGTCCCCTATCCGAAAACGCGCTGTCGAACGCTCCCGGTCTCTCCGTCGGGCGCTTTTTTATTTTCCGAATCCGGCCGATCTTATTCCGTTTCAAAACCGTTCCGGAAAGACGGCGAAAGCCACGCGATTTTGCACTTGACATGTCGAAAAACATCTGCTATACTTTTACAGACCGGAAAAATATTTCCCGGAAAACGCGGTTTCGCAAAACCGCGCCGAAAATAATCTGCCGAAACCCGATGGTACCATCGGGTTTTTCTGCGGAATCCGTCCGAAAAATTTTATAATAAGGAAGTATGAAGCATGAAAATCAAATTGCCGAGTGAAATCGCCTATCTCCTTGCCATTCTGATTTTGTCGTTTGCCGTAGCCATGCTTACCGCCGCGGATTTCGGCATCTCCATGATCGTCGCACCCGCTTACCTCCTCAGTCTCAAAACCGGCTTTCTGTCTTTCGGTCAGGCAGAATATGTGATTCAGGCGGGTATATTCGTTCTCCTGTGCCTGCTTCTCCGCCGGTTCCGCGTGGTTTATCTTACCTCCTTTCTCACCTGTCTCATCTACGGCGCGGTACTGGATCTCTGGCGCCGTATCCCGTTTTTCAACCCGCAGATCACGGCGCCGGGAAGTATGCCGACCGGAGCGCGTATCCCGATGTTTATCGTCGGTATGCTCCTCACTTCGGTCTCCGTAGCGCTGTTTTATAAAGTCTATCTCTATCCGCAGGTCTACGATTTCTTTGTAAAAGGCGTCAGCGAAAAATACCGCCTGAACCGCTCGGTCTTCAAGACGGTATTTGACCTCATCTGCCTTGCGGCGGCCACGGCAATGACCTTTGCCTTCTTCGGAGAATGGAAAGGCATCGGTTGGGGGACGCTGATTATGGCGGTCTTCAACGGCACACTGATCGGCCTGTTCTGCCGCTTCTTCGACGCGCACTTTGAGATTCTGCCCCTGTTTCCGAAGTTCGCCGCCCGTTTTGACCTTGAAGAAACTTCGGAAACAATACATACCGCCACTTGACAAGCGGAAAAACGCATGATATAATGTGCGTAAGATTTTCGGCATGGCGCTGTCTCTTCTCTGCGGACGGTCGGCATGACTGTGCGAAAAAGGACGTTTCTCCCGAATCCGTACCGCTTTTCGTGTGAGTCGCCGTTTTCGCATATATCGCCGGAATATTTCGGAATCATTATTAAAATAAATATATTCGGTTGCCACCGGGTAGCCGAGATGCGAAAGCATTCGTGATACATCATTAGGTCTCAGAAGATGTATGCACGGGTGCTTTTTCATTTGAGGAGGTTTATTATGCTGGCTTTTCTGAAACGGAGTATCGCTTCTTTTTCCCTCGGTGAACGTATCCTGTTCACCGTGTCGGCAACGTTCATCGTTGCGTCATTCTTAATTTTTGACAGAGAAAATTACATGACGCTTGCGGCGTCGCTCATCGGTGTCACATCGCTCCTGTATAATGCCAAAGGGAACCCGGTCGGACAGGCGCTGATGGTGATATTCAGTATTCTGTACGGCATTATTTCCTATACGTTCAATTATTACGGCGAAATAATCACCTACCTCGGCATGACCATGCCGATGGCTTTTTTTGCACTGATAAGCTGGCTCCGTCATCCCTACCGCGGCAATCGTTCCGAGGTGGCCGTAAACCGTCTCCGCGCACGGGAATACGGACTTATATTTCTGGCGGCGGCAGGCGTAACGGTCGCGTTCGGATATATTCTCGCGTATTTCAATACGGCGAACATCATACCGAGTACCCTATCCGTTACGACAAGTTTTATTGCCGTTTACCTGACATTCAGAAGAAGTCCCTGCTATGCGCTCGGATATGCGGCCAATGACATTGTGCTTATCATTCTCTGGATTCTTGCCGCGCGTGAAGACATCTCTTACCTGTCGGTCGTCATTTGCTTTTCCTGTTTCCTCGTTAACGATCTATACGGCTTTTTCAGTTGGAAAAAAGCCGAAAAAAGGCAAAGAAACGAAGCAGCATTGCCCCCGCAGAATTGACAATCCGGCGGATATACGGTATAATAAATAGGTCGGTTTCCCGTATAGAGCAAATTCGACGGGCAAAGACACAGAGAAACGATGAGTCTTTCTGCCCGCCGGATCTTCCCGTTCGCCAAGGAGAACCCCGGCGGCGAAACGAAGAAAAACGTCGCACCGGTCGCAAGGAACGGAAAACCGCAGCCTTATCCGAAAGGAGAACATATGAAATACCGATCCGCCCCCCGCGGACAGATGTCCGACACTTTTCTCACGGCATTTTTTGTTATGATGTCGGCCGGCGTTCAGGACGCCTATACATACTTTTTCCGCGGCGGTGTATTCGCCAACGCGCAAACGGGAAACATCGTGCTTCTGAGCGTTGCTCTTTTCCGCGGGGATTGGCATGGCGTTCTGAAGTTCCTGATTCCGATCACGGCTTTTGCTTTCGGCGTAGCGGCGGCGGAATTTCTGCACGGACATTTCCGTCATTCCGAAAAACTGCACTGGCGGCAGGCTGTGCTTCTTATGGAAATCGCCGTTCTGTTTCTTGTCGGATTTTTGCCGCATACGGTCGATCACCTTGCAAACGCCGCCGTTTCTTTTGCCTGCGCCATGCAACTGCAATCTTTCCGCAAACTGCGCGGTTACGCCTATGCCAGCACCATGTGCATCGGCAACCTGCGGAGCGGTACCGAGGCTTTCTGCGCGTTCATTCGCACGCGCGACAGGCAGGATCTGTATCGCTCGCTTACTTATTTTGCTGTTATTCTCCTGTTTGCCGTAGGCGCGGGACTTGGCGGAATTCTCTCTTTGCGCGTCGGTGTCCACGCCATCTTTCTCTCCTGTATACTCCTCCTGTGCGGCTTTTTTGTCATGTTCGCCCATAGCAAGCCGCCCGTCGATTCAACCGAAAAAACAGAAGATATGTAAACTTATATTCTCATTTTAAAGAATATTTTAAAAACGGAGCATGACCGCTCCGTTTTTTATTTTGATTTTTTCAAATTCCGGTCATCTCATTTATGCAATACCGTCTTGCGTTATCCGCCTTTCTCCGCCATGTGATTTTTTGTTTTCGGCTTGACAAAAATCATATGCGGTGTTATAATCCCGTTTAGGATTAAAGAGCCGGGGAACCCCGCCCGTCCGGCGGGTCTTTCGGCGACCGGCTTCATATTATATATAAAGGGGGCTCTCTGTCATGAGCAATCAGAACGAAAAGATGATTATGGCCATTATGGCCGGTGAACTGTATGCCGATGTGACGCGCGACCTGAATGAAAACGGGTATTACACCACTTTTCTCGGCAGTACGGGCGGATTTTTGCAAAAGAAAACCGTTACACTGATGATCGGCCTCGGAAGCGGCGACTTGGAAACCGCCCTCGCCATACTGAAAAAGCACGCCGTCCCGCATGCGGGCAGTAATCTTCTCACAACAACGGAGGTCATCGGTTTTCCGACAACGCCCGTCAAAGTGGAAAGCGGCGGTATCGTCGTCTTCGTCATGAATATCGAAAGCTGCACAAAATTCTGAACGGAGATACCGATGGACGAACGGACGCAAACGGCGCTCACTGCGCTCAACCGCGCAATTATCCGATACCGCGGGCTTTATGCACGCTGGTCGATGGCGCATGATCTCGGCTATCATGAAATGCTGGTTTTATACACCATTCACGAATCCGGTTACTGCACGCAGAAAATGATCTCCGACAATTATCTTTTACCGCGGCAAACGATCCACAACGTTATCTCCTGTATGCGCCGGAACGACTTTCTTACCGTCAGTAAGAAGGATTCAAAAGGGCGCGAAAAAGCGTTTGTCCTGACCGAAAAAGGGGAAGAATATGCACGTCCCCTGCTCTCGGATCTGCTCGGTATGGAAAGCGACGCCGTGCATGCCATCGGCGCGGAGACGGCGGAGACGATCGCCGCGCTCATCAACACGTATACGCACACGTTAAAAAGCGGAATGATACAGAGCGACGGCGAAAAAAAATCATGCATAACCAGAACGACGGACAAGATTTTTTCGGTACGCAGAGTATCGGGAAAATTCTTCTGAAAATCGCCCCGCCTGTCATGCTTGCGCAGTTGATCCAGGCGCTTTACAATGTCGTCGGCAGTTTCTTTGTCGGCCGTTATTCGGATGACGCCCTGACCGCCGTCACGGTGATTTATCCGCTGCAACTCATTATTGTGGCGCTTGCGGTGGGCACCGGCGTCGGCGTCAACACCTATATGGCGCGTAAATACGCGCAGGGTTCTCCCGAAAAAGCGCGGGAAGCCGCGGGCACGGGCATGGTGCTTGCCTTTCTTTCATGGGCGGTGTTTTCCCTGATGACGCCGGTATTCTTTCAGGCGATCGGCAACGGATTTGCAAGTCTCATGCTTTCCCTGACGCGGCAGATTTTCGTACTTGTGCCGGTGTTCTTTCTGTTCTCACGGATTGGCCTTGCCTATTCGTGGATCGCCTTCCCCGTTGCGGAGACGGTGGCGGGGGTGATCGGCATCATTCTGTATGCAAAGCAACTCCGGGAATGGCATTGCACCGGAAGATATAAACAAAAAAACACGACAACCGCCCGGTATGACGGGTAAAGGAGGGATTTTTACGGACAAACAGGAACAGAAGTTGAAAAAGAAGAAAAGACTTTTTCTCATTATCTGGCTGTCTCTTATTGTCGTCATACTCGCCGCGATCCTGATCCTCGCCCTGCAAAACACGGGAGGAACGGATGAAAGCATACGCGACGTAATGAAAGACGGCGTTCTTCACGACAAAAACAAAATTTCACTCTTCGGACTGGCGGTCAATCCGGCGCTTATCTCCGCCTATACGGTAACGGCCATTCTGCTGTGCGCCGCGGCGGCCATACGCATCTTTGCGATTCCGCGTTTCCGCTATGTGCCGGGGAAACTGCAGACCGTGATAGAAAAGGCCGTCGGCTTTTTCTCGGACATGGCCGGAAAAAACAGTCCGCACCGCCCGGATTTTGTGGGCGCCTATATCTTCAGCGCGGGCGTCTATATCTTCTTCAGCACCGTATTTGAACTGTTCGGCTGGCAGGTTGTAACGACGAAAGGTCGATCGGTGGCGCTTCCCGCCCCCATTGCGGACATCAACGCCGCCATTGCCATGGGCGTTCTGTCCTATCTCGTAATCCTCGGAGCGGGCATTGCGAGAAACGGTTTCCGCGGCGCGCTCGGCGTTCTGAAAGACTTTTCGCTCCCCGTATCCATGAGTTTCCGTCTGTTCGGCGCGTTGCTCAGCGGTCTGCTCGTCACCGAACTTGTTTATTATCAATTGTATCTCAGTTTTGTACTTCCCGTCTTTGTCGGCGTAATGTTTACGCTTTTGCACGCTTTGATACAGACCTATGTTCTCTCCACGCTTGTTTCAATCTTCTACGGAGAAGCCGTTGAGCCGCGGAAGAAAAAACAAAAAAAATCCATTAAAGAGGTAAACGAATCATGAAAAACACGAAACTGTTCTCCCGCGCTCTCTTCGCGCTCACCATTCTTGTCTTTGTATCCGCCGTCGCATTGCCCGCCCTTGCGGCAGACAGCGACGCCGAAAATACAGTGGCCGTTACCGAAGCCGCAGAAGACAACGCCGCCGGTGCAAAAGCCATTGCGGCGGCGGTGGCGGTCGGCGTGGGGGCCGCGGCCGCCGCCGTCGGCATGGCCATTGCCATCGCCAAAAGCGTGGAAAGCATGGCGCGCCAGCCGGAGGCGGCCGGCAAGATCAACTCGGCCATGATGCTCGGACTTGTTTTTATTGAAACCGCCATCATCTACGCCCTGGTCGTGGCGATCCTTGTCATATTCGTCCTCTGACGCGAGGTGTGAACAATGCCGCTGAATATTGATTTTTTGCAAGTGCTTCTGCATATGCTGAACTTCGTTATTCTCGCGGGAGGTCTTACGTTTTTACTGTTCAAACCTGTCAGCCGTTTCATGAAAGAGCGGCAGGAACACTTCGACACCCTGCAACGCGAAAATGAAGAAAAGGCGCAGGAAAACGAAAGACTGAAAGCGGAATACGAGCAGAAGATGGCTGACGCCGAAAGCGCCATTGCCGAAATGCGTAAAACCGCGGAACGCGAAGCCTCCGCGGCCGCGGAAACCTGCCTTTCCGAAGCGAAAGAAAAGGCCACCGCCATGCTGGCCGCCGCCGAAAAAGAGGCGGAAGAACAAAAAGAGCATATTCTCGACGCCGCACAGACCGAGATCGGCGAACTTGTCGTATCCGCCACCCAGAAACTGCTCGGCGATACGGTCACCCCCGAACGTAACAGCGCGCTTTATGACGAATTCATTCGCCGGGCGGGCAAAACGGTTGAAGACAAGAGGAAACCCGAATGAACGAAAACAGCGAATTCTTCAATACGGATGAGGAACCGTCCGACGTTCTGCGGGTGGAGATCAACTGCATAACGCCGCCGACGGAAGAACAGCTCTCCGCCATACGAAACCTGCTGTGCGAAGAATACGGCACGGACAACATCGCCTTTACCGTCAAAAAAGACCCGTCGGTCGTCGGTGGTTTCAACATTTTTGTCGGTGACGACAACTATGACTGGAGTACGCTCGGCCGTATCCGTCAGCTCCGCAAATCCTTTCAGAAACTGAAGAAAGAATACGATCCCGCAAAGATCATTTCCCTGCTCCGTGAAGATATACGGAATTTTGAATTGGATCCCGGTCACCAGCAGGTCGGCCTTGTATTGTCGGTCGGAAGCGGTATTGCGATCATTGAAGGCCTTTCCGATGTCACATACGGCGAAATCGTTCTTTTCGACTGCGGTATCAAGGGTATGGTGCAGGATATCCGCACTGACGGAACAACAGGCGTTGTGCTTTTCGGAAACGACAGTGAGATCGGCGAAGGATCCCGCGTTGTGCGCACCCGGCGTACCGCCGGTATTCCGATCAGCAACCGTATTCTCGGACGTATCGTCGACCCTCTCGGCAAACCGATTGACGGCAAAGGCGAGATCGGCGCCAAGGCCTATTATCCCATTGAACGTCCCGCACCGGGGATCGTGGACCGCAAATCGGTGTCCCGCCCTTTGGAAACCGGCATACTGGCCATCGACTCCATGTTTCCGATCGGGCGCGGTCAGCGCGAACTGCTGATCGGAGACCGTGAGACGGGGAAAACCGCCGTTGCCGTCGATACGATCCTGAACCAAAAAGGAAAAAACGTCATTTGCGTTTATGTCGCCATCGGCCAGAAAGCCGGCTCTGTCGCCAAGGTCGTGTCCGCACTGGAAAAAGCGGGCGCGATGGAATATACCGTTGTGGTTTCCTCTCCGGCGAGCGATCCCGCGTCCCTGCAATATATTGCGCCGTCTGCCGGGTGCGCCGTAGCCGAATACTTCATGTACCGCGGCAAAGACGCCCTGATCGTGTATGACGACCTGTCAAAACACGCGGTGGCATACCGCACCCTGAGCCTGCTCCTCGAACGTGCTCCCGGCCGCGAGGCCTACCCCGGCGACGTATTCTATCTTCACTCCCGGCTCCTTGAGCGTTCGGCGCAACTGTCGGACGAAAAAGGCGGCGGCAGTATGACCGCTCTGCCCATCGTGGAAACGCAGGCGGGCGATGTTTCCGCTTATATTCCCACAAACATTATTTCCATTACGGACGGGCAGATCTTTCTTGAAAGCGAACTGTTCTTTGCCGGACAGCGCCCGGCCGTCAACGTCGGTCTGTCGGTATCCCGCGTCGGCGGGGCGGCGCAGACGCCGATCATGAAGAAATCGGTCGGAACCATCCGCCTCGATCTGGCGCAATACCGGGAAATGCAGGTGTTTTCGCGCTTCGGCGGCGATCTGGATCCCGAAACCGTGCGTAACCTGAAATACGGAGCAAGCCTGATGCAACTCCTGAAACAGAAGAACCGGTCTCCGATGAGCCTGCACCGGCAGGTGATTGTTCTTCTCTGCGCGCAGGCCAAAATGTTTGCCGATATTCCCGAAAAAGCCGTAAAAAACGCGGAGGAAGAACTTCTCGCTTACTTTGAACGTGAGCACCGTACCCTTTGCCTCCGTATTGAGCACGGAAAGACCTATACGGACGATCTGCGGCGCGACATTTTGTCTGCCGCCGAGAATTTCTTCGCAAAATACACGCCGCATGTATAAATACCGCGTGTATAAACCGTATACGCACCGCGTATATGTCCTTTGAATTTCCGAAAGGAGGGAGACGTTGAATGGCAACGGCCGGCGAAATCAAAAGCAGGATCGGCAGTATCGGCGAAACGAAAAAAGTAACCGACGCCATGTATATGATCGCTTCCGTGAAGATGCGGCACGCGCGCCGGGAACAACACAACACCGAGCCGTATTTCCGCGCGCTGAAAGATGAGATTGCCCGTCTTCTCCGTCATATACCGAAAACGGATAACCGCTATTTCCACATACCGCCCCCGGACGCGGGAGAACATATGAAGCACGGCGTGCTTCTTGTCACTTCCGACAAAGGTCTTGCCGGCGGTTATAACCAAACGGCAATAAAAACCGCTGAAGCCTATATTGCGCGGCACCCGGAAACAACCGTCTTCATTATCGGCGAATACGGCCGGCGGCATTTTATCCGCAAAAAACTGCCGTTTGTCGAGGATTTTCTGTATTCCGCCGCCTTCCCGACCGTCTGGGAGGCGCGGGAGATCTGCACCGATCTTCTGGAATATTTCCGCGACGGACGTCTTGACGAAATCAATATCATCTATACCGATAAAAAAGCCGCCGTACACGGAGAATGTCGCCGCAGTTGTCTTTTGCCGCTTGAACGCAGTCGCTTCTATACGGGAGCGGCAGCCGACGATGGCGCGGAAACCGAATTTTCACCCGACCCCGATACGGTTCTCCGCGGTGTGATTCCGAGTTACCTCACGGGATTCCTTTACAGCGCCCTTGTGGACAGTTATTGCAGTGAGCAGGAAGCGCGCATGGAAGCCATGAATACAGCGGGAAAAAACGCCGATGATATGCTGAAGCGACTGCGCACGCAGTACAACGCCCTGCGGCAGGCGGCCATCACACGCGAGATGATCGAGATCACCTCCGGCGCAAAAGCCCTGCGCCGAAAGCAGGAAAACAAACAGAACCGAGGGCAGGAGAATGGATAACCGACTCACAAATCATAGCACCGTCGGCAGGATCGCCGGAATAAACGGCCCTGTTGTCGACGTTATTTTTGAAAAAAGCGCTTTACCGAAGATCCGCGAGGAACTTTACCTGACGCTCGGCAAAGAAAAACGCGTCATGGAAGTGGCACAACATATCGGCGGCGGCATTGTGCGCTGTATCATGCTCGGACCGAGCGAGGGACTTTACCGCGGCATGGAAGTAACGGCGAAAGGATCGCCGATTACCGTTCCCGTCGGGGAAAGCGTTCTCGGCCGCCTCTTCAATGTGCTCGGCGAGCCGATGGACGGCGGAGACGCGATTCCCGAAAGCAATGAAAAACGGAGCATTTATGCGCCTCCTCCCTCTTATGCCGACCGCAAGACCACCGAAGAAATCTTTGAAACGGGTATTAAGGTCATCGACCTGCTCGCGCCTTATGCCAAAGGCGGCAAAATCGGCCTTTTCGGCGGCGCCGGCGTGGGAAAGACCGTTCTGATTCAGGAGCTGATCCATAACATCGCCACACGGCACGGTGGCTACTCGGTGTTCACCGGCGTCGGCGAACGAAGCCGTGAAGGAAACGATCTCTGGACGGAAATGCGGGAAAGCGGCGTTATCGAAAAGACCGCTCTGGTTTTCGGTCAGATGAACGAAGCGCCGGGCGTGCGTATGCGCGTTGCCCTCACAGGCCTTTCGATGGCCGAATATTTCCGCGACGAGCAGAAAAAAGACGTACTACTGTTCATAGATAATATTTTCCGTTTCGTTCAGGCCGGAAGCGAAGTGTCCACATTGCTCGGCCGTATGCCGTCGGCCGTCGGATACCAACCGACGCTTGCCAACGACCTCGGCGAACTGGAGGAGCGCATCGCCTCAACCAAAAACGGTTCCGTCACGTCGGTGCAGGCAATCTACGTCCCGGCGGACGACCTGACCGACCCGGCGCCGGCCACGACCTTTGCTCACCTTGACGCCACCACGGTACTGAGCCGGAAAATCGCGGAACTCGGTATCTACCCCGCGGTCGACCCGCTGGAATCCTCGTCGCGCGTTCTGGAACCGGACGTTGTGGGCGAAGAACACTACCGCGTTGCCCGTCACGTACAGGAAATACTGGAGCACTATAAAGAATTGCAGGACATTATCGCCATTCTCGGCATGGACGAACTCGGCGAAGAAGACCGCCTTACCGTGGCCCGCGCCCGTAAAATTCAGCGTTTCCTTTCGCAACCGTTCCATGTAGCCGAAAAATTCACCGGCGTCCCCGGAATCTATGTCCCGCTCGCCGAGACGATCCGCGGTTTCCGCGCCATTGCGGACGGTGAAATGGACGCCTATCCCGAAAGCGCCTTTTTCAATGTCGGAACGATCGACGACGTGATGAAAAAAGCCGCGGACGGAGGTGCGGTATGACGCCTTTTCATCTTGAAATTCTGTCGCCGGAACGCGCATTTTATATCGGCGATTGCCTCTCGATCATGCTCCCCGCAAGCGACGGCATGATCGGCATTATGGCGCATCACACCCCGCTTACCGCGGCGGTATACAGCGGCGAAGTGGATTTTACGCGCGGCGACGGCGAAAGAGTGATATGCGCCGTATCGCCCGGTATGGTGCATGTTTCCGATAACCGCGTGACACTGCTTTGCGAATCGGTTCTTCTCCCCGAAGAGATCAGCGAAGAAAAGGAACGCCGTGCGGCCGAAGCGGCGCGGCTGAAACTTCGCGGAAAACAGGCGCACCGCGACTATGTTCTGTCGCGCCTCGCGTTCACGAAAGCGGTAAACAATCTGCGCGTGAAACAGCATAACGCCATGAAAATGAATCATCTGTAACCGGGAAACCGGAAAAAAGAGGGCGGCGCCCTCTTTTTTCACGTTTCCGGTTGGAATATCCGGCCGAATATCTTGACAGCGAATCCGATTCGTGATAGAATGTAAGTTGCATTATTTTGATGTTATACAGATTTATGCGCCGGTGCGCGCACGGAGGTAAACGCTATGCAATGGACGTCTCTCAACGACTTACGGGAAAAATTTCTCTCATTCTTTGAATCCAAAGGTCATCTTCGTCTGCCCAGTTTCTCGCTGGTTCCTCATAACGACAAGTCGCTTTTGCTTATCAATTCCGGCATGGCCCCGATGAAAAAATTCTTCACGGGTGAAGAAGAACCGCCGCGCCACCGCGTCTGCACCTGCCAGAAATGCATCCGTACGCCCGACCTTGAACGCGTCGGCCATACGGCGCGCCACGGCACATTCTTTGAAATGCTCGGCAACTTCTCTTTCGGCGATTATTTCAAAAACGAGGCGATTCCGTGGGCATGGGAATTCCTGACCTCGGACAAATGGCTCGCCATTCCCGAAGACAAGCTCTGGCCGTCGATTTATGAAAACGACGAAGAAGCATTCCGCCTCTGGCACGACGTCATCGGCATCCCGGCCGAACGCATTACGCGCCTCGGAAAAGAAGATAACTTCTGGGAACACGGCTCCGGCCCCTGCGGCCCCTGCTCCGAAATATATTTCGACCGCGGTGAAAAATACGGTTGCGGCTCTCCCGACTGCCGCCCCGGTTGCGATTGCGACCGTTTCATGGAAATATGGAACAACGTTTTTTCACAGTTCAATAACGACGGTCACGGAAACTATACCGAACTCGCGCAGAAAAACATCGACACCGGCATGGGTCTTGAACGCCTCGCCTGCGTCATGCAGGGCGTCGACAATATGTTTGAAGTCGATTCCATCCGCAAAATTCTTGACGCTGTCTGCACCGTTGCGCACAAAACGTACGGCAAAGATCATAACGACGATATTTCGATCCGCGTCATCACCGACCACGCGCGCAGTGCCGTATTCATGATAAGCGACGGCGTTATCCCCTCAAACGAGGGACGCGGCTACGTTCTCCGCCGTATCCTCCGCCGCGCCTGCCGTCACGGCAAACTCCTCGGCATCGAAGGACGTTTTCTGCCCGGCATCGCAGAAGTGGCGATCGGAGAATCCGAAAATGCCTACACCGAACTCCTGACCAAGCGCGACTATATTCTGAAAGTGATCTCGCTCGAAGAAGAACGTTTCAACGCCACAATCGACGCAGGTCTTCAGATCCTCGGCAACCTGATCGCCGACGCGGGCAAGAAAGGTTCTTCGGTTCTCTCCGGCGCGGACGCTTTCAAACTTTACGATACCTACGGTTTCCCGATCGACCTGACCCGTGAAATCGCGGAAGAGAAAGGACTCAGCGTAGACGAGGCCACTTTCCGCACGCTGATGGAAGAACAGCGGGTACGCGCGCGGAACGCCCGCGGCAACATCGGCGGCTGGAGCGACAGCGACAAATCGCTTCTCTCCGGCATTGAGAAAACCGAATTCCTCGGCTACACGGACAACACCTGCGAAGCGAAAGTCATAGCCATTATTGCCGACGACATGCAGGTGGACGCCGTCTCCGAGGGTACCTGCTCTCTCATCTTTGACCGTACCGTTTTCTACGGTGAGGGCGGCGGCCAGGTAGGCGACACCGGTACCGTCTCCGTAAACGGCACTGTTTTCCCCGTAGAAGATACGAAAAAAACCGACGGCATATATATTCACATTGTTACGGTATCCGACGGCGAGATCAAAGTCGGTGACAAGGCGCTCCTCAGAATTGACGACGCGCGCCGCGCCGCCATACGCAGAAACCACTCCGCCTGCCATCTCCTGCAGGCCGCGCTCCGCCGCGTTCTCGGAACACATGTCGAACAGGCCGGCTCCTATGTGGACGAACACCGCGTCCGCTTTGACTTCTCCCATTTTGCACCCGTAACGAAAGAGGAACTGCACGAGGTCGAAACGCTCGTGAACCGCGATATTATGGCGGCCGTCACGGTAGATACCGTGGTGACCGACAAGGCCACCGCCGAAGCGGCCGGCGCCATGGCGCTTTTCGGCGAAAAATACGGCGACCGCGTCCGCATGGTGAAAATGGGCGACTTCTCTACCGAACTTTGCGGCGGTACGCATGTGCAGAACACCGGCAATATCGGCCTTTTCCGTATACTTTCCGAATCTTCCGTTGCGGCAGGCGTACGCCGTATTGAAGGCGCAACCGGATATACGGTTCTGGAGCTGCTTACAGAGAAAGACGCGATTCTTGCCGATACCGCAAAGGAACTGAAAGCGCAAAGCGTTACCGACCTCCCGAAACGCGCGGCGGCCGTTACCGCCGAACTCCGCGAAATGCGTCGTGAAACGGAATCGCTGAACGCCAAACTGTCAAACGAAAAACTGAAAGCGCTTCTCACCTCGCGTAAAAAAGCGGGCAAAGTGTCGCTCATCACCGGTCGCTTTGACGGTATGCGCGTCGATGCGGTGCGTGCGCTCTGCGACACCGTTAAGAGCGATTATCCCGACACCGTTGCCGTATTTGCGACCGTTGCCGACGGCAAGCTGAACTTTGTCGCCGCCTGCGGCAAAGACGCCGTGGCGGCCGGTGCGCACGCCGGCAATATTCTCCGCGAGATCTCCGCCATTGCAGGCGGCAAGGGCGGCGGACGTCCCGACAGCGCCGTTGCGGGCGGCAACGATCAGGAAAAGATCGGCGCGGCTCTGGAAGCGGCGGAAACCATTCTGAAAGCGCTTTAACCGTAAACTTTTCTTTACAATCAAGAGACAACCGCTCCGGCTTGTTCCGAAGCGGTTTTCTTATTATGCAAAAGCGACGAAGCGGCGTATTCCGTTTTCTCACATCGAATCCCCGGCAGGATACCGCTGAAAAAGGCTCAGGGGCAATTGCCCCTGAGCCTTTTTCCTGTAGTCTGACAGCGCTGTTCCGGAATTCCGGGTTTCATCAATTCCTATGAGAAAGCGCTTCCGGTCATCGTTTTTATGCGCTCACCCGCTTTGCAAAAGAGATTTCCCCTGCAAAACGGGCACCGCGGAGTATTTCGCAACAGCTGACTGTCGGTTCAGCCCTCGCCGTTACCGCTGTACAAGACGCCGTAGGTACGATCGGTAAAGCCGTACATACCGTCGGGGTTGACAACGAGACGATCCTGTCTGAACTGAGGATAACTGTATTCGGGAATGACAAAGTATGTCACAAGTTCATCGCTTGTCGTATTCTTTGTCCGTTCCACAATACGGATCGACCACGGGGTGCCGGATGCGTCCCAGTTTGCCGCGGTGACGGGATTTTCGACCGTTACCGCCGTTGCACCCGTAAGATCGGCGGCGTAGAAGTTGCCGTCGCGGAGAACATAGCACCCGGTATAGGCGGCGTCAAAGAACTTGTAAAGCACCGTTCCGTCCGCCATATAAGCAAAGCGGTAATATGTGCCGTCGAGGGTCGCCGCCGTGCCGTTTACATACGGCGTTGTATAGAGTTTATCGCTGTCCGACAACTGACGGGCGGCGGTATTGCTTACCGTTACGCCGTCAAGATACAGATACGCTCCGTCTCTTGTCATCGGTACAAACGGAGACATGGTGTATCCGTATCCCTCATAGGTCTTGTTTCCGGCGACATGTGCGAAATGCGCCGTCTGATAGAACGGTTTGCCGCCGATCATATTGATGCCGGAAACTCCCGTTTCTCTGGTGTTGATGTTGAAATGCGTATGGCCGCCGAACGCGCCGCTGATCTTTTCATGTTTTGCAAGATCAATAAGATTCGGCATGGTTGCGCCGCGGTCGAGCGCCGAGTAATGCACCATCAGAACCGCGCTGTTCACATCGTCGCCGTTCAGTTGCGCAAGGCAGGCATTGTAGAAACTGTCGGGAATATCGCCGACGGCTTCATTCGATTCGTGCGATTTGGTATCGGCCTGATTGTAGAAGAAGTCCACGCAGATATACAGGGTGTCGCCGATCTTCACGGCATAATTCTTTTCATAGCCGAAGAGTGCATACCATTCTTCGGAGGACTTGTAATCATGGCCGCTGTGCGTTACAAACATCGGGAGATCGTTTTCCGCCAGCGCACGGAACAAGTATTCCACTTCATAAGCGGTGGAATAATGGTATATACCGCTCGTGGGAGTATTCTGCGCACCGAGACGCGTGGTGGTGAAGTCGCCGAGGAAGAAGGACGCCGTAAGCGCCGTTCCGGCAGTGGCGGCCGCCGCCTTTTCGCCGAGAATCTTTTCGACAAGCAGGCGCTGACGGTCGGCGTCCGAAATTCCCTGCATATTGCCGGAGCCGTAGTGGTTATCGGAATTGACCGATATGCGGTAATTGCCGTTCACCGTTTTATCCGAAAGGTCGATAATGCGCGCATAGTCGCCGCTGTATGTCAGACGGATGTCGGTAAGGTAAAGCGTTCCGCCCGTAACGGTCACGGTGACGGTATAGTCGTCGCCGAGCAGGTTTACGATGTCGCCCTTATTGTTTTTCGTATAGGTTCCGATACCGGAGATCATTACGGTCTCGTCGGTCGGTTGCAAAGTGCCGGTCTTTTCGTAATACACCGTGTCCACGGAATAGGCAGCGGCCGCTTCATAAAGGCCGGTCGCGGGATTATGAACATAATACGCCGTGATGTCCGCCGGTTCTTCCTCCAATGTGACGGCGGTAAAGAGACTGCGGTAAGCATAGTCGTACGGGCTGACGGCAGTGCCGTTGCCTGTGATATGAAGCGTTACCGTCGTTCCCTCTTCGGCGCGGCCGATGATGACGGGAATAAACGAGGCGTTGTGCGGAATATGGAGCGAATACGTGAATGTCGTACCGGCCGTAACCACGGTCTCAAAACCGTTCAGGGACGTGCCGGCCGCATCGACAACGGAAATATTCTCGGTGATGCCGTATAGACGGAAGCCGTAGAAGTCGGCAGTGACCGTTGCGTTGACGATCTGGCTTTCTTCGCCGTAAGGAATGGACTTTCGATAGGTCATTTCCAGCGTATATGTGCCGGCCGTCGGGAAATTCAGCATATCGAAGTTCACGGAAGACTTGGTTTTGTGATCATAGGAGAAAGCGTAAAACGTATCTTTCAGCAGATTGCCGTCCGCATCTTTCAGCGTATAATACATCACCGCGCCGCGATCCGCTGTAATTTCGGGAGTGAAATAATAGGAACCGGGTTCCGTAATGTTGATTTCGTATACCATGGTCTGCGTGAGATTTGCGGCCGCAGACGAGAGTCTGATATAGCCGTCGTTCACGGTGCCGGTCGTCGACTTCACGTCGGCGGCGCCGACCGTCATCGCGCTTACTGCGTTCGGCAGAAGCGAATCCTTGAGTTGCAAACGGAGCGCGCGCACACCGATTGCGCCGGAAACGCCGGAAAGCGTTATCGTATTATCGCCTTTTTTCAGTTCGACCTCATAAACCGTCGTTCTGCCGAATGCAACATGGTCGCCTACGGTATAGGCGCCGTCCGCCGTACCGAACGCCGGAAGGATCGAACGGTAAGACGTACCGTTCACCGTAGCGTCAAGCTGAATACCGGAAACCGCCTCCGTATCGGCAAGCAACGTTACATAGTAGAGGCCGGAATGATAGGCATAGACCGGGAACGTAACGCTGTCGTCCGCGTCCGTAAGCAACGCGGTCTTGCCGTCGGCCGCCATCGCCGCACCGCCGGAAAGCGAAGCGGAAGCCGCCGCCGTATCCAGCAGTGTTTTCGACGGGCCGTCGGGAATCAGCGAAAAACTCTCCCAGCTGAAGAAGGCGCCGAGCGAATCGAGCTTCAGATTATAATCGCCTGCGGGGAGCGACACTTCGCCGAATTCACAGAAGTCCGCGGCGTATGCCGTTGCCACCACGCCGTCTTTCGGACGCATCGGCGAAAATACACCCGTGATAGTATAAACATAGGTATCGCTCTCGTCATAAGCGTTGATGAACGTAACTTTCATGCCGGTGGTCATGCTGTCAGATCCCGACGCGAGACCGACGATACGATAGTTTGCATTGTTTTCGATATGGATATAGCCGCCGCTCTTACGGAAGACCGCCTGTGCGTCGCCGTTCAGCGTCATGGTCTGGGTGTAGTAATAGGACGGCGTTGCGTTACCCGCCGTATTATTCGCGGTGAAATACTTACCGTCGCCGCTTGCGGGGATCTCGTCTTTTTTGACGGAGCCGTAGGACGTCACCGTCACGCCGTCCGCCGTCGGGACGTTCAGCACGATACGGAGACCGGCAACAGCAAGCGGATTTGCGCTGTCGATGCGAACCGTCAGCGTATTTTCACCCTCGGTGAGATAGACAACCGCCGCAGAACGGTAAACGTCTTCTTTTGAAACGGCGCCATTTTCGGTAATAACATCAAGGGAAGCGTTTGCGGGATAACGCGAGATACCGTACATCTTGCCGAAGTCGCCGGCATTCTCATCCGCATTCTGCACTTTGATGTAGTTTATCAGTTTATTACCGCCATTCGACAGCAGATAAACGGTGTAATAACCGGTAACGTCCGCATTGACCGTTACGGTAAGATAACTGCCCGCGGTCTGTCCCGCCGGAATGACATACGAGAAGAAGGTCGCGTCGGTCGCGGCGATGTCCGTGGTGCCCACACCGCTTACGGCGTCGCTGTCCGCTTTCACTTCATACTGTCTTTCCGCCAGTCTGGCAGTGACGGTAAGGTCGCCCGTCACGCAGGAATAATCGACGTCCCAACCGAGGAAGTAATACACCTCGCTGTCTTCCAGCGCGGGGGCGGTTGCGCCCTTGCCGCTTTCGACAAGTTCTGTTTTCACAACATTTCCGTTGACAACAAAGCGTACGGTATGAAGATTGGAGAAGCACGGCGTTACGCTGATGTCGCCGGTAACGGCGGAGAAACTGCGGCTCCATCCCGTGAAATAGGGAGCGAACTTATGTCCCGACAGGTCGGGGGCGGTTGCGGATTCCCCGCGGCCGACCACCTGCGTACCGAGAACCGTTACGCCGTCGTAATCATAGAAAGTCACGGTATAGGCTTCCTTAACAAAGGAGAGGAACGAATAACCGTACTTCATAAGCGTATCGGAGCCCTGCGCCAACGTACCTCTGACATTCAGCGTATATTCTCCGGCGGGAAGATAAATACGGTCAACTTTCGCGGGTACGATACCGCCGAATGTAATATTGCCGGCAAGCGTGCTGTTGCGGCTTCCGTCATTTGTCAGCGTGTAAGTGCCGACGACCCGGCCGTTCGCGTCCGTCAATGTGTAGGTGAAATAACTTGCGCCGATATTGGCATGCATATGCGTCAGGGTATACAGATCGTAGTACCCGGAAACGCTTACGGTAACCGTACGGTCAAGATTGCAGGTATGTCCGTTGATCTGCCCCATCGGGGTCGGATTGCCGGCGGCCTGTTCCGGATTTCCCGTGCCGTCGCCTGCAAAGAGAACGTCCTTCTGTCCGAAATCCGCGGCAATTTCCAGAGAGAATGTGAACTCCGAAACGGCAAGTCCGCCCACCGTCGCATTGTTTTCGTCCACAATATACTTGACGTAGTTCACGCCTTCGCAAAGATAGACGTAGCCGGAGCGCCATTCCTGCGCGGTTTTGCCCGTGCCGTATACAACGTTGCCGTCAAGCGAAGAATCGGCATAATTCAATTGATTGTTGTATCGCGCCGCCGACAGCACCTGACCGAGATAGGTCTCTGTCATATTGGCGTTGTAATACTTACCGGAGGGATCGCTGTTCTGCGTGAGATTACGGACGCCGACGGCGCGGATACCGCCGTTACGCGAGTTGATCAGTGCCGAAACGCTGTAAAGACCCGCCACCTCGGCATTGACCGGAATCACGATATAGTTGTTTCCGCTGTTATAATTTCTGGCGATCAGTTTTGCAAGATCGAAATAGACAGAGTTCTTCGCACCCGTGAGAGAGGAATAATCGCTTGCCGGGTGGAACACTATCGCGCCGTCTTCCACAGAAAGTACAATCTCCGTATCGGAAGTAACGGGCACTGTCTGCGTCGCGGCTTTATAGATTGGCGTTACGGTGATGTCCGCGGTAACGGCTTCTGTAAAATCGCGGTTCCAGCCGCAGAAATGCATACCTGCAACGGCCGGCGCTTCGGGAATATCGACAAGCACGCCGCCGTCATAGATTTCGCGTGTCGCAAGCGTGGTGCCGTCATTTTTCAGAAAAGTAACGGTATGGGTTGCAAGCGCGGTGTAAAGAGCGCGGACAATCATGTTTCCCGTGACCGGCTGCGTAAGATCGTAACTCCAGCCCGCGAAGGCATAACCTTCGCGGGTGGGAGCTTCGGGAGCTGTCACGGTGTTGCCGCTTCTGACGGCCAGCGTTTTTATAACGCGGCCGTCATAGTCGACGAATTTCACCGTATAGGTTCTTATGGCCGAAACGGTCATATCTTCCGTTACGGAAGAAATATCCAGGTTCCAGTTTTCAATACCGTCGATGCCGATGGCGGCATGGCCGTCAAGCACCGATTCGTAGCCGAGAACGGTATTGCCGTCCATATAGGTGACGGTGTGATACGTACCTTCGAGATCGAGCGTACGGTCTTCCGTGCGGTCGAGACGGAACGAAGAAAGGTTGACAAATCCGTCGGATACAAAGCGGATAATGTAACTGCCCTTTTCGATATACTGCGTTCCGAAGTCATGGTAACCGTTGCCGAACGAATGGTTATAGCGGAGGATAGCGGCGTTATGGAAACTGCCGGTCTTATAATCGGTCGTGGGATCGTCGGATACTATCGTATACGTGCCGTCCGTATTCTGCGTGTAGTTATACAGTTTGAAATACGCGCCGGCGCCGCTGTTACTGTTGGAACCGATCATGGCGGAAAGATTGTAATTGCCGCTTTCGGGAATCGTAATGAGGTAATCGGCATGGAATCCCGACTGACGGAAGTAAACGGAGTTCGTACCGTAGTTCGTAATTCTCATATACGAAGGATTGCTATTGGCATTCGTAAACCAGTAACCGGCGGTGGCGGAAAGCTGACCGTTTTCCGTACTGTCGGTCGTACCGCCTTTCACATAATCCGTTCCGGCAAGAACCGTGACGGCGGTATTGCTTGCGGCCTGTTTCAGCGTAAAGGTCATTTCGGCCACGCCGACTTTCGATGTGGTGGAGGCGCCGTCGCTGTCCACATAAACGGCCAGTCTGTTCACGCCGCGGTACAGATAGACCGAACCCGCACGGTTCTCTGTCTGATTGGTTGTGCCGTCGGTCTTATCGCTGACGATAAAGGCGTCATTCGCATCATCGTTGCGATAGTTCGTTTTGCCGTCGTTCAGACGGACGGAGGAAGCGTATTTACCGTATACATCGTCCGGATTGGTTATGTTGGCCACATTGAAGTAAGACACGCGCGCGCCCTGCGAATTGTAAAGCAGGGTCATGTCATACACACCGCTGACGGACGCGTTGACGGTAATCAGCGCATAGGACTTCAGGCCTGCGTTGTAATCTTCGTCTCCGTTCGGGATCACAATGGTACTGCGCTGATTTTCGGTATTGCCGGCGGCCGGAGTCACAAGAGCGGCACTGCCCACCGCGGTCATGCCGCTGTCCGGCGTGACGGTCAGAACCGTGGAAATAATCTTCACGGTCACCGTCATGTCGCGCGCAACGGCGTGCAGATCGGTTCTGTTGCCGTTTTCATCATAATAGCCGTCAAAGAACAGGAAATTCGCCACATAAAGGCCGTTTGCGGCACTGCCCGCGCCGACGTCTTCGGTAGCAAGAAGATTTCCACTTTCGTCCTTATACGTCACGCTGTATGTTTTGTTGTATTTTGCCACAATAACGCGGTCTTCGGTAACGTTTTCGCAGTCACCGTTCCAGCCGCGGAAGTAGAGTTCTCCGGAGAGGTCGGGAGCGGTCGCCGTGCCGCCGTGCGCCACGGTTTCGCAGCGCAGAAGTTTGCCGTCTTCACCGATGAAAGTGACGGTATGCGTTTCGCCGACTTCGGGGATCAGGATCGTGCGGCCGGTAATGGTGTAGTTACCGGAGAAGACGAAGCCTTCCAATTTATAGGTGCCGTCTTTATCAATGGTAATGGTATCGGACAGGACAGACGGCAGCTGAATTTCGCCGGTATTTTCCATCGCAGTGGCAAAGGCGCTTGCGTCGGATTCGCCGATCGCGGTGGCAAGGCGCGCGATGTAGCCGGTTTCCGAAGTGCCGCCCACGTTGTCATTGCTTCCGTTCCAGATCGTTTTGCCGTCCGGAATCAGAACGTCGTTACGGCCGGATTCGCTCCAGACATAGTATTTGGTATTTGCGGCATCGGCGTTGTCGGTAAGTTTCAGGCCGTAGTGCTGACCGCTGGTTGTCGAAAGCGTGAATACGCGGTATTTGCCGGCTTTCAGCGTTACCGTGCCGAAAGATTTGCTGTCGTAAATTTTAGTGCCCAACTGTACTTTTTGTCTGACAGTATTGACAACATCGTTTGCGCCGATCTCCTGCACCATGGTGAACGAAATGCCGCCGAAGGCAAATCCGGTACCGGCCGTCTGGCTGCCGGAATCAACGGCCACCGTATTCGTTCCCGCATTCAGGTGCACATAGGCGATAATGTACGCGCCGTCATTTTCGGCGGTAGGCAGGAGGCCGTAGGCGTTGCCGCTGTAGGCCGTCGAAGTCGTTCCCGACGTAATGCGTCCGGCAGACGGGAAGTTGATGTCGCCGTTCACCGTCAGGGTGAAGTCCTTGACAAACAGTTTGTTTGCCGTATTGAAGTCGATCTCCACGGCGTAGATACCGGAGACAGGGACCGTTACCTTAAAGGACGCGGAATTGGCGGTTCCTGTCGGCAGAACGACAGCGGCTTTCGTTGCGTCGGTAGCGGGCACATAGAGCGCGTTACCGGCAAGGGTATACGGGCTGTCTTCGGCCGCGGTATAGGTCGCGGTATAAAGCGTACCGTCGGTAACGAAAGTTTCTTCCGTCACGGAAGCGGCGGTATAAACATCGCCGTTCTTCGTGTAGTACACCGTTCCGGCGGAATATGCGCCGTCCGTAACCGCCGCATAGGAAATTTCGCCCTTGAAATCGGCGGCGCCGATCGTGATGGCCCGTTTCAGAAGTTCCGTTCTGGGAAGCAGATAAACGCTGCAATCCTCGGTAATCTTCGTGAGATCAATGACTTCGGTGGTTCCGAGTTTCGCCCAACCGCCGAAATCGGAAAGGTTATCCATGTCGGGATGGGTAGCCGTGCCGCCCGCCACGATCTCCTGCGTGGAAATCTTCGTTACTCCGTCGGATTCGTAGAAGGTCACGGTATAGATCTTACCGATCTTTGCGGTCAATACCGTATTGCCGTTATAATCGTCCGCGACCCATTCCGCAACGGCACTGCCCGAAGGAACGCCGAATGCGCACGGGATCACGCCGCGATCACCGGCCGTGTAAACTTTCTGCACCGAATAGATTGTCGTGTCGCTCTGGTAGGTGACAGTGTAGGATTTACGGGCAAAAGCCATCTGCGAAGTGCAGAGCATGGTGCCGCTGTTGACCGAAAGTTCCAGTCTGTTTTCGCCCTCTTTCAGTTCCACGGTAGCGAGCGTGCGTACAGAGCGCGAGGAGAAGAGCGACCCGCCGTTCGTACCGGTCAGCGTACCGCTGTTATATTCTTCCCCGGTAGCAAGATCGGTCACGGTGAAAGAAAGGTTGCTCAGAATATTGCAGGGCGCTTCAATCGTATAGGTACCGTCGGCAGGCGCATTGATGACAAAGCGAATGGCCTGATTTGCACGGAGAGAAATGCCGTTGGCGCCGTAGGTAATGCCACCGTCCGCAGTTCCCTTATTGATATAGCAGAAAGAAGGAAGCGCGGATTCCGCCACTTCTTCGGTACCGCATTGCGTCGCGTTATAGTTGGTTGCTTTATAGTATTTACCGTCTTTCAGGACATAGGACACTGCCTGCTGACTTCCGTTTTTCACGCCGTTCGCCTTATAGATGTCCTGCTTCGGCGTAAAGATGACGGTATCCTCCACCGGCAGTTCGCGCACAAGCGTAAGGCGCACGCCGATCACGGTCGTCGCGCCGCCGGTCAGTTTCGCGGTAGCACTGCCTTCGGGCAGGATCACATAGGTAACGGTTTTATAACCGTCCGCATCCGTGGCCTGTTCCGCTTCGGTGAAAAGAGACGGATTGAAGGAAAAGGTTGTATTGTAGCCGGTGTCGGTGTTTTCAAAATAAATGCCGGCGTCCGTCATTTCGCTGTAGGCCGCGTCCGTTTTGAGCGCCATGGCATAAATGCCCGCGCGCATATTATTAAATGTAAGCGAGGTTCCCGCGTTCAGAGAAACGGCCGTGTCGAAAGTTTCCGTATATACAGCGTCGTGGCACAGAGCGATGACCTTGCGGATCGCTACATTATTTCTATACGCATACTCCCCGTTGGGTGCCACATATTCGTCGACAAGGTATTTGCAGACTTCGTAAAGCGATGTGGAAACACCGTACGCGGCATTTTCGTTCGCAAAGACTTCGCCTGTTGCGTCGACATATGTAATGTTGCCGTCAACGATCAGAAAAGCGCGGTAGATCAGTTCCGCGTTCTGCAGATTATCTTTGGTTTCGTTGGCGTAAGGATAAATCGTCGTATAGGCAAAGTCGCTGTAGTCATTGGTGACAGTCGTATACTTGCCGCTGGCACCGTATGTGCCCGTCGAGTCATAAACCACCACGGCGCTGCAGTTTTTATTCTGCACGGCTTCTTCACCGCTCAGCTGACCGTATGCAACGATCTTACCGTTTTCGATTCTGACGGTCATGGTATCCCACGTGAGATAGGTCTGTCCGCCGTATTCGCCGATCCCCATCAGGGCGCCGTACTGGACGTCATGGCCTGCCGCCACGAGACTGCGGACAAGCGTGTTGTCCACGCGGTAGAGCGATCGCAGGCCGCTGTTGTCATTCAGCGAGCGTGCCGAAAAGCCCGTGTAGGTGATAACGCCCTCCGTGGAGTACGGCGTATCGGACGCCGCGGCGGACGGAACGCTTACCGCAAAGGCAAGCGAAGCGAGGAGCGCCGACAGGAGAAGCGTTAAAAGCGTTTTCTTCATAAGTTTTTCCTCCGAAATTAAATTTATAATGATGAAAAGTGACCCAAAAAGAGAAATTCGCTATATATATTAAAGGAAAGTCCGGTAAGACTCCTGTTTTCATTACGGCTGTTTTTCCGGCAGAACAGGCGGCCGGAAGGCGATTGCCTTTTTCTGCTAACAAAAAGGTAATTTTACCCATGCCGCCGAGGCGGAAAAAGAAGGCAGAATCCGCTTGCATTTTTTAAGTGAAAAATGTCTGTTTTTACCTTATATGACAGCGAAATTGTCATTTTTACGTCATGGCGGTATAAAAAATAAAAATTGCCGCTTAAAAAGTGGATTTTTTATCCTGTTTCTTGTGCTTTTTTGCACTATGGCTATATCATAACACATGTTTTGAAAAGATACAACACATTTTTGACAAAATCAGCGAAATAAATAAATTGTACCCGTTTGTTTTTGTTCAAAGTGACAACTATAGCAAAAAGAATAACACACATTCCGAAAAAATACTTGCAATTTTGCGAAATGTGTGTGATAATATAAACAGGTCACTGAAAATCTGCATAAAAGGAGAATTATAATGGCTAAAAAATCTTCTCTCACCGGAGCATACGAATCGCTTCCGAAGATTCTGAAGCTCATTCTTCAGTTTTTCTTCGGCTACCTGATCGGCGGTATTTACCGCATTGTCCGCTTCGTTGAAAAAGGCAATGTTGTCACGCTTGTTGTCGGTATCCTTGTACTGGTCACCGGCGTCGGCAATGCCATCATTTGGGTCGTCGACTTTATCACAGAGTTGCTTGCCAACCGCATTACCGTTTTTGCCGACTGATGCCCGAAAATAAAAAAGACCGCCGGTGCGGTCTTTTTTATTTTCCCATATATTGTTAACTATAATTTACATTTTATGGTTTTTCGCGGTCGGAAGCCTCTGCCGAGCGCGGTTCAAAAATCGGTATCTGCGTAAACACCACAGTCAGAAAGATCAGGGCGCAACCGACATACTGCCGCGCGGACAGGCTGTTGTTTTCCGGGTTCAGGATCATGGCGCCGATAAGCGAAAACACGTTCTCAAGACTCATAATCAGCCCGGCCACAACAGGGCTTGTCATTCTTTGCTGGCCGAGAATCTGCAGCGTGTACGCGACGCCGCTCGAAAGAATACCGAGGAACAGAAGAGGAAAGATCGCCGGGCGTATCGCCTCCGCCGAGGGAGAACCGAAAATCAGCATAAAAGGACAGGAAACGGCCGTGCAGGTGAGGAACTGAACAAACGAGAAACGCAGTCCGTCGCACCCGGACGACAGCCTGTCGATTGCCACGATCTGAAGCGCGAACACCACGGCGCAGGCAAGAATCAAAAGATCGCCCGTTGCCGGCATGACCGCACCGCTGACCGAAATCAGATAGAATCCGAAAACGGCGACCACAACGCACAACCCCTTTTTAAGACCGATCTTTTTCCCGAACAAAAGACCGATCAGCGGGACAAGCACCATATAGAGGGACGTAATAAAGCCGCCGAGACCTGCGCCCGTTTCCCCGATCCCCATTTGCTGAAGCAATGTGGCGAGGGCGAGAAAAGCGCCGCTGACGGCGCCGCCGATCCATTCTTTTTTACGAATATCCACGACAGGACGGCGGTTTATCACGGAGAAAAGGCGGCGTTTCTTCCCGCCGAGGCAATCGAAAAGCAGGATCACCGGAATCAGGAAAAGCGCGGCAATGGCACTGCGGAAAAAAAGGACGGAAAAAGGGTCCACATATTTCGCGGCCATTTCCTGCATGGAAAACGCAAGTCCCCAGATGACCGCCGTTAAAAGCAGTAAAAGACTGCCGAGCGCATTATTTTTCTTCACGTGCATAGGTAATCTTCCAGAATTTATGACAAAGTAGGCGTTTCGCCCTTATTCTTCATCAATCGTTTCAGAATGACAAAGCAGGCGACAAGCTGAATGGCCGCCGTTACCGCCCACGAAATGGGATAGGAAACATACAGCACGGCCAATGTGTGGAAACGGCGGAATATCGTGGCAATCCAGACGAGGCGGATACCGCATACCCCGGTGACGGACATCACCATGGGAAGAAGCGTCTGCCCCATTCCGCGGCTGACGCCGACAACGGTATCCATAATACCGCACAGGAAATAGGTCGAAACCAGAATGGTAAGGCGGATAACGCCGAATTCCACCGATTCGGGCGAATTGGGCAGGTAAATACGAAGAAGCGGCCGCATGAAGATGAGCACGATACCGCCGAGAATCACGCTGATCATCACGACGGTCAGGAGACACTGGAAAAGGATACGGCGGATACGTTCGGGCTTCCCTGCTCCGACGTTCTGGCCGACGGCCGTGACCGCGGTGGTATGCATGGCATACATGGCGGTATAAATGAAGCCGTCGATATTGGAACCGCTGGTGTTTCCGGCAACGGCGAAAGTATCGAAGCCGTTAATGGCGGCCTGAATTATCGTGTTGGAAATCGAAAAAACAACGCTCTGTATGCCGGCGGGAATACCGGTACGCAGAATATCGAGCAATTCCTTTCCGTGGAAACGCAACTTTGCGATCGACAGCCGGCAGGCGTCCCGCCGCAACAGAAGTTGCACGATAACGCAGGCGGCGGAAACCGTCTGTGCAATCACGGTGGCGATGGCCACGCCGTCAACCGTCATATGGCAGACGATGACGAAGAACAGATTCAGGAAAACGTTGATTATGCCGGATACCGCAAGATAGTAAAGCGGGCGCCGCGAATCGCCGGCCGAGCGGATAACGGCCGCGCCGTAATTGTACAGCAAAGTAGGAACAGAGCCGAGAAAATAAATGCGGAGATAGGTCGTCGCCATATCGAGAATATCGTCGGGCGTTTTCATCAGTTCCAGAAAGAACCGCGCGCCGAAAAATCCGATTGCCGTGACGGCAATCCCCGCCACGCAGGCAATGGCAATACTGGTATGTACCAGGCGGCGGATACGTTCCGTATTCCGCGCGCCGATGGCGATAGACACCGTAATGGCCGTACCGACCGAAAGGCCGATAAACATATTGGTGATAAGACTGATAAGCGACGCCGTGGCACCCACGGCCGCAAGCGGCGCTTCTCCCGCAAAGCGGCCGATAACGATAATATCGGCGGCATTATACAGGCATTGCAGAATCCCCGCCAGTATAAGCGGTCCGGCAAAAAGCAGAATCTTTGTAAAGGTTCTGCCGGTTGTCATATCAATTTCGCGACTTTTCATGCGATACCTCCGCACTGTGCCGTCAGATACCGAAAATCCGACGTGTGATGACAAGAGTGTTACAGATGAATCATAACACAGCCCCCAGAAAAAGTCAAGAGGTATTTCGCTTATAGCGAAGATCCGCCGGAAAAGTGCACCGCGCATAGAAAAAACGACAAACAGTAACGGGAAACAATAAACGGCGCGCCTTTCATTCCACCGTCTGAATACGGAGGAGATTGGTGTTTCCGGCCGCGGCAAGCGGAAGCCCCGCCGTCATGACCACGCGGTCGCCGACGGAAAGGTATCCGCTCTTTTTCACCGTTTCCATGGCGTGGGCAAACAACGATTCGGTATCGCCGCGATAGGAAGAAAGCATCGGCACAACGCCCCATACCAACGCCAGACGGCGATAAGTGGTCTCTTCGGGCGTTACGGCCAGAATGGTCTCCGACGGCCGGTATTTGGCAAGAAGCCGTGCGGCCTCTCCCGTCTTCGTCAGGGCGACGAGCGCGGCGGCATGAATATCGCGGGCGGCGCGGGTCGCCGCGTCGCAGACCGCATTGGTCACATCGCTCGGCCGTTCGTCATACACGATCTTGCGGTTCTGCGCCATGGCCATATCGGCCTCGGCGGCTTCGGCAATATCGGCCATTGTGCGGACGACAAGCGCCGGGTGCGCCCCCATGGCGGTCTCCCCCGAAAGCATCACGGCAGAAGTGCCGTCGAACACGGCGTTGGCAACGTCCGTGATCTCCGCACGGGTCGGCGTACTGTCATGAATCATGGATTCCAGCATCTGCGTGGCCGTAATGACCGTTTTCCCCGCCTCATAACATTTGCGGATAAACGTTTTCTGAATACCGGGCAAACGGGTGAAAGGAATTTCCACGCCCATGTCGCCCCGCGCCACCATCACCGCGTCCGTGGCGGCAAGAATGGCGTCAAAGTTGTCGATGCCCTCGCTGTTTTCGATCTTGGCAATGATGCCGACGTCGGGCGCGCCGTTTTCGGCGAGAAACCGCCGCAACGTCAGAATGTCATCGGCACTGCGCACAAACGACGCGGCCACGTAGTCGATTCCTTCCTTGATACCGAGAATCAGATCGGCGCGATCCTTTTCGGAGAGAAACGGCAGTGACAGCGGCGTGTGCGGTACCGATACGCTCTTGTGCGACGGGAGAATACCGTCGGTATCCGTACGGCACACGATCTCCGTATCTTTCACGTTTAGAACGGTAAAGGCCATTTTGCCGTCGTCCAATAAAAGGCGCGCCCCCACCTTGATCTCTGCCGGCAGATCGGGATCGTCTATATACACGCCATCCGCATTGCCGACGCGCGGCCGTGTGGAGAACACAAACGTTTCCCCCGCATGAAGAGCAACGCCGCCGTTTTCCATATCGCCGATACGGATTTCGGGACCGCGCGTGTCCATCATGATGGCAACGGGAATTCCGAGTCGCGCCGCGGCGCGGCGCACCGCGTCAATTCCCTTTTTATGCAACGGAAAATCGCCGTGCGAAAGATTCAGGCGCGCGACATTCATGCCGTTCTGCATCATGGAGTAAAGTGTTTCTTCGTCGCGGCAGGCGGGTCCCAGCGTGGCGATGATTTTTGTTTTACGCATAATTTCTCCTTATACGGAATTTTTTCATAGTATAACCTGGAAGAAGAAAAATAAAAGCAAAAAACAAAAAGCGGCCGTCAGACCGCCGATATAAACGCGTTTGGGGCAATTTTTCCCCCGTATCCCACCGTTTCGTGAAAAGGCGGGAGAATGAAAAATATCACAGTTTTTCGTCATATTTGACAAAAATCAGGATATTGACAAAAATCGGAAAAATGTCATTGACAAATTGTTCCATGTCTGCTATAGTATAGTTAAAGGGGGTACTCTACCTAAAAATCAGGCCAGAAAATTCATGATGATTCTGGGATGCAGCTAAAACCGTACACAAATACAAAAAATTGTATATCGTCTACAGTAATGTGCTTTCTGTCAAAACTCAATCAAGTTTTAAAAAAAGGAGAATTGAATTATGAAGAAAACTATTTGTATGATAGCCGCGGTTATGTTGATGCTGACATTTCCCTTGCACACACTTGCTATGATTCCCAAACAGGATTTTGCCACAGTCGACAGCAGATTGAATTCAGTCTTTGAATATCACCTTTCTACGATGGAAGATAGTGAGAATCTCAATATTGCAAAAATAAAGAGTGCAACCGATTTCATAGGTAATGAGTATACTATTGTAGAATGTGAACCCACGGGGTATATGATCTACGATAACAGTAACGGAATTTTCACCGAGTATTCCTCTTCGGCGGAATCACCGTATCTCGGAATCGCCGGAACGATTTTCTATTGCGGCCCTGCAAATTATTTTTCTTTGAATTCAACGGAAAGCAGAGTCGAGCATACGATTAAAGACAATGTTTACATTGCGCTTGAAGATATAGAGGATTATTCCGACGCCTGCATGGAGTATAAAGACGCTTATGACAGTATCTTTAACCCCATTGTTCTTGATTACATAGAAAACGGAAATCCCTCCAAGTCTTTTGCAGAAATTGCAATGCAAAATGCCGCTGTTTATTCCACCCGCTCTGCAACCGGTTGGCAAAAAATAACCCGAGCCGATTTCTTTGAAAATTTAACAGCGCCCGGGTATACCAACGGAGCAATCTGTGGTTATATCGCGTTGGGAATGATTTTGGCCTATAAGGATAAATTTAAAAACGACAGTATCATGGACGATCGGTTCTGGACAGATAGTTCCAAAACAGCACTTGTAGGTTACAGACGTGATTCAAATGGTAAGATTGTTGTTGATGCTAATAATAATCCTATCCGGGATTCCATTGGCTATTACCTGTTTGACAATTTTGCCGATGGTGATAATAGAGTTACCTCTATTGGAATAGGAAATGTGGGGAAGAAATATTTTATCCAAAGAAACGCAGAAATCGGTACCAATTTCCAATATTCATACTTGTCAAGAACCATTCCTTTTTTCACCCGTTCCGTTATAACAAAAGCATTGGATAATAATCAGCCTGTTATCCTGTGCGGATTATTTACCAACCCCAGTGGCGGTGACGATGTAGAGCATTGTGTAGTTGCTTACGCTTATCGCAATGGCAGTAACGGTCTGGAATATAAGGTGAACTTCGGATGGAATAATAGAAGCGAAGTTATTTTGAATGGCGTCATTGCAAGTATTTACGTTCTTTATACAGAGTGATTAAAATCATATATTTTACAAAGGAGATCATACCATGAGCAACACTATGAAAAAGAATTTCTTTATTTTATTGGCTCTCACATTTCTAACCGTTATTTTTGAGATCCTGCCTTTCGGCGTCAAAATGCATTTCGGCAATCCGGACGGCGATCCGTTTATTGAAACCTTTTCCTACTGGAGTTTCACTCCGTATGGATATGCCGTGCTCTCGCAATTTCCGACCTCGATTCTGACAATCGCCATTTTCATCCTTGCCGCGGTAGGTTTTTTCATGGAAAAACGTACGCTTCTCTTAGTCTATGCCATTGTCAGCGCCGTTGCCGCCCTGCTCTCGTTTGTACCGTACTTCGACGGTAGTTTCACATGGGTCAGCTTTTTCATTTCGATCCTTCTGTGCGGCGCGACAGCCTACGGCTTCTACAGCTATAAAAAGTATAAAGAAGCCGAAGCGTAATTTCTCCGTACATGAAAAGGGCGCTGTCCGCCAAAGGCGCGCCCTGAAAACAAAAGAAGCGAGGCAGAAATTTCTGCCTCGCTTTTCTTGTATTATCACAAGTCTGAAGATAATATTGAAATAGGAAGATCCGCCTGCATGGCGGATCTTCCCCATTTTATCGACCCTGTTTTATGCTTTTACAACGCCTTTTTGCAGGATTACGTTGGCATAGACGGCCTTTTCGCCGGTGGCGATCACCGCATAGCACTTCTTCGCCTCTTCATAGAAAGCAAAGCGTTCGATGTTGCCGACAGCGGCGGCGCCGCGGTCGTCATGTTTCGCAACAATTGCCTTGTACTCATCCCAGATCGGCGTCGGCACTTTGCCGACATCGCAATCCATCAACTGCATGAGCGAGACGGGTTTTTCCACATAGGCGTCAAGCGGGAAAACGGTCAAAATCGCGTCGAGCAGAGCGGGAATGTCCTGTCCGTCATAACGGATCACGATGGCGTTCTTACCCATTGTTTCGGCGGGAAAGTTACCGTCACCGATCACGATACGGTCGGAGTGACCCATTTCGCAAAGCACTTTCAGAAGTTCGGGGGAAAGAAGCGGCGGAATACCTTTTAACATAGCAGAGTTCTCCTTACGATAATTATAACGTCCGCTTTATCGCGGACGAATTTTCCTTATTATTGTACCGTTACACGGCCTCAAAACAGATTTTTGCTCTTGCTCGCACAATTTTATTTGCTTCACCGCAAATAGCAGCGACACGTTGAAAAAATCGTGAAAAAGTTCTTACAAGCAAATTTATTTTCTTGTATTATAACATGAAACGAGACAAAATGAAATCTTGTCAGCAACTCTCGTTGCCGGGCGTTTTGTCTTCGCCAAACCGCCGTTTCCGTTGAAATACTGCGCTCGAAAACCCTTGCAAGCAAGTTTTCTCGCTTGTATTATAGCACCTTTTACCGCGGATTGCAACGATAATTTTCATATTCGCCGCGATTTTTTCGGAAATTATAAAGAAGTGCTTGAAAATTCCCTGTTTTTTTAGTATAATAGGAATATCACAATATGTAAGCGGTTACACAAAAGGAGAAAAGCCATGCCACTGATTAACGATACGTTCATGCTGACCTCTGCCGTAGGACGGCGACTCTATGAAGAATACGCGAAGGATCTGCCGATTATCGACTATCACTGCCATCTGTCCCCCGAGATGATCGCGTGCGACAGTCGCTTTGACAACGCATACGCGCTCTTCCTCGGCGGCGATCATTACAAATGGCGCCAGATGCGCACAAACGGAATCGACGAAGCCTACATCACCGGTGACAAGCCGGATCATGAGAAATGGAGAATGTGGGCAAAGACCCTGCCGTTTCTGATCGGGAATCCGCTTTTTCATTGGACGCAACTGGAATTGAAACGGTATTTTGACATTGACGACATTCTGACGGAGAAAAACGCGGACGAGATATACGCCCGCATAAACGAATGTCTGAAAAACCCCGAATTTTCGGCAAGATCCCTGATCCGCCGGAGCAACGTCAAGGTCATCTGCACAACCGATGACCCGCTGTCCGACCTCGCGGCGCACAAGGTCATCCGGGCCGACAAATCTTTCACAACCAAGGTTCTCCCGACATTCCGCCCGGACAAGGCGGTGGAGATCGGGAAAGACGGATTTTCAGACTATATTGAAAAAACGGGGGCGCGCGATTTTGACGGACTTTGCGCGTTTCTTTCGGAGCGCATTGCGTACTTTGCCGCGAACGGTTGCCGTCTCGCCGACCACGGCGTGGAACATGTACCGTACGCGGAGGGAGACGCGTCCCTCGTCTTCCAAAAAAAGATGCAGGGCGGCGTTCTGACGCGGAACGAAGAAGACATCTATAAGACCGCGGTCATGCTGCACTGCGCAAGAGAATACGCGCGGCACGACTTTGCCATGCAACTGCACATGGGTGCGCTCCGCAACAACAACACCCGTATGTTCCGCGCCCTCGGAGCGGACACCGGATTTGATTCGGTAGGCGACTACTGTCAGGCACAATCTCTGTCGCGGTTTCTCGACGCGCTTGACCGCGACGATCTTCTGCCGAAGACCATACTGTATACGCTGAATCCCAAAGACAACTATGTGCTCGGCACCATGATCGGCAATTTTCAGGGAACGCCCGCCGGCAAACTGCAATTCGGCGCCGGCTGGTGGTTCAACGACCAGAAAGACGGCATGGTGGCGCAGATGACGGCGCTCGCCAATCTCGGCATGCTTTCCCGTTTTATCGGCATGCTGACCGACAGCCGCAGTTTCCTCTCCTATCCGCGGCATGAATATTTCCGCCGGATCTTCTGCAATCTCATCGGCACGTGGGTGGAAGACGGCGAATATCCCGACGACCGCGATCTCCTCCGCGGGATCGTAACGGGCGTATGCCTGAAAAATGCCGAAGCCTATTTCGGTTTCTAAAAACAGAAAGAGGCGGAGCCATGCGGCTCCGCCTCTTTCTTCGCGGCCGGTACGTTTTCCGTACCGCCTTTATTATTTTTTCAGAAATGTTTTGATCGGAATCAGGGGGAAGAAGATCGGCGCGCGGCGCACGGCCATGATATACGCATCATCTTTGCCGTAACATTCAGCGTCGTCCTGCTCCATCATCGCGGCGCGACGGAAGAGCGTCGCAAAGAAGATGACATCCACGAGGAAAATCACGATGAGAAGCGCAAGATTGGACTTGAGGAGGATATAGCCGGCCGAAACGGCGAGGAACATCAGAACGAAACATTCCACAAGAAGTTCGGGGTAACGGGACAGGCGATAGATGCCGCCTGCAGGGATCGGGGCGCCGTTTTCATGTTTATCGGCAAGACGGCGGAACGTAATGAGCCATGTCAGAACGATGCAGACCGCAAGGCCGATCAGCGCGATCAGAAGAGTAACCGAAATATTCTTCGGGTTCTTTCCAGTGTAACCGCCGGTGAAGAAACGGTAGTCCATCGGAAGCATGACGGCCGTCATCAGAACGGAACCGCAAACGAAGCGGATGAGCGATGCAAGGAAGTTATACGGATGTTCGACATCGGAGGGTCCGCGTTTCTTCGCAAGAAGAGCGTTCGCCGCGATACGCGATACGGCATAAACGGCAAGGAGCAGAAGAAGAAGGAAAGTGAAGACACCTTTTTCCAGCTCGGCATGATGCATATAAACCAACGCCCCGGCCTGGAAAACAATCGAGAGATAGATGCCGTAGCGGGAAGCATATCTGCGGAAGAAGAAAGCGGGCAGAAATGCAATGCAGGAAACGACGAGCAGGTTCAGAAGTTCATATGTACAAACTTCTTTCAGCGTAAGAATATTAAAGTGCATAAACAGACCTCCGATATATAGAATTTTTTGGTATTGCGAGTTTATGTCTGCACTATTATATAAGCTACGTTTTCATTATAACACGCTGATTTCAAAATATCAAGAGGTACGAAGCAGGAATCTTGCAAAAAAATCAAAAAAATTGCTCAAAACCCGTAGAAATGTATATGTAAGTGTGCTTTTTCGGAAAAGTTAGGAATTTCTACCTTTTTACCGTAAAACCGCCGCAAAACTCTTTTTTTCGGGTCGGCGCGCGGGTATACGGCATATCCCCGAAACCATTTTTTATGGACATAATCATCTTTTGGAAATATTTTACATTAGCGGGCGCTGTGCGCCGCGTATGGACAAAATCGAAAAACACAGCGCCGGATCACGCATGGCGTATTCGTTCCGTCGTTTCCGAAAAAGCACTTGTAATATTCTATGCAATATGATATACTTTGTGCAACGGGGACTTTTCCGATTCGCGACAATCTCCCGTTCATACAAAGCGATCTGCTGTTTTACAGGGCGGTCAGAAGAGCGCCTGAGTCCGCAGGATATTTACATTTGTAAACCATGCTTTACATTACGACGGATATGTTCCGTGAAACAATCGTTGTTCCCGAAAAAGGAGTCTCTATGAAAACCGAAATACCGATGCGTCCCATCGCCTATATTGAAACCGACTACAAGGAAAAATTCGGGATCCCGCGGCAAAGCGGGCGCGTTCCGTCCGTCGGCCGTGTGGTATTTCTGCCGCCTTTCCGCAATCCCGACGCTCTGCGTGAAATCGAGGGATTTTCCCATCTGTGGTTGCTTTTTGATTTTTCGGAAGCCCATCGTCCGGAGTTTTCTCCGACGGTAAGACCGCCGCGGCTGGGCGGCAACCGCCGGGTCGGCGTTTTCGCGAGCCGCTCGCCGTTCCGCCCCAATCCCATCGGTCTTTCTTCTGTCCGTCTGCTTTCTGTGGAGCACACCGAAAACCGCGGCGACGTATTGGTGGTATCGGGGGCCGACCTGCTCGACGGAACGCCGATCTTCGACATAAAGCCGTATCTGCCGTCGTCCGATTGTCACCCGGACGCCACCGGCGGCTATGCCGACAGCGGCGCCTGTCACCGCTTATCGGTGGACTTTCCCGATTCCCTCCTTGCGCGTATCCCGCCCGAAAAGCAGGCGGCGCTGATTGCGGGAATCGCCGAGGATCCGCGGCCCTCCTATCAGGACGACGAGCACCGCCTTTATCACATGCGATTTGCGGATTATGACATTGCTTTTACCGTCAGCGGCGATACCGCCACCGTCAGAGACGTTGCCGAAGTCAGATCCGGAAAGCACGAGAGATCATGACGGACTCCTAAAAACGCGGGGAAAATCGCTGGTATCTCATGATTTGTAAATGTCTAATGACCGCTATGTCGGGTACCGGCGTGTTTTCGCTGAAAACTAAAAAAGCAGACTTTTCCGCGGGTTTTCCCGGAAGTCTGCTTCTTATCGTTCGGCAAAAATACTGTCACCGGCAAGGCCGTTTATATGCCTTGTGTTTTTTCGCGGCGGCGTTTTACGGAAAGAAACACGGCCGTCCCGTATGACGCGGCAAGAGCCGCCGTCAAAATAAAGATCGGAGCGTCCCCGAGACGCACGGCAAGCGTCGTATGGGTGCGGCGCGTAAGTTGTACGACCGAAACGGCGGCCACGTCAACGTCGGTACGGCCGTATACGTCGCCGCGCGCCGTAATGACCGAAGAATACCCTGTCGCCGCGCTCCGCGCCACGTCCCGGCCGGATTCCACGGCGCGCAGTACGGCCTGCGCTTCGTGTTGCCTGAGGGCGGCGGAGCCGAGGAACCATGAGTCGTTTGTCGGAAGCAGGATATAGTCGGCGCCCGCTTTCACCGTTTCACGCGTGAGATGCGGATATATCGAATCAAAGCAGATAAGCGCCCCCGGCGTTCCGAAACCGTCCGTCCCGAACACCGTGCCGTCGCTCCCCGCCGAAAGCGGTTTATCCCGCATCAGTCCAACCAGAGAAGGCGCGACCGCCGTAAAGAAGTTTTCCATCGGCAGGTATTCTCCGAAAGGAACGAGATGTCTTTTATCGTAAACTATAGTTGACATTTTTTCCGTTTTCATCGAAATAATAGAGCGAATTGTAATGCGCCCCGCTTTCCGTATCGTCCCGGAAAGCGCCTACGATCTGCGGCATCGACAAACTGCCTGCCAGTTCGGAAATATAGTAAGAAATATACCCGTCAGGGAAAGAAACCAGGAATAGGGATTCCGACCACAGCGCGATGTCCGCCCCCTCTTTTTTTGCTTCGTATACCAGTTCCTCGCCGATCTTATATATTTCATACGCCGTATAATTATTTATTTCCAACCCCGAAACGCCCGTCTGAATCAGCGCAACGCTTAAAGTATCGCTCTCCTTATCTTCGGGCACCGCAAGAAGCGCTACTCCGCCCATCACATGCGACGAAAGGAGAGCCGTCAGCGCAAGAAAAAGCGCCGTCGCGGCGTGGCGGTCGCGCGTCAACCGGAAAAAGAACGATCGCGACATGCGTTCTGTCTGCAGCCGCTTTGCCGCCGCCATCGAAAATATAGCAAGGTATCCGTTTACAAGAAGCAGAACAAACGACGGGAACTGTGTGCCGAATAAAGAAACGGTCATGCGGAACAGAGGATTCCCGATCTGCCCGACGGCAAGCGTCCCCCAGGGAATGCCGGCGAAAGTGAAATTCTGCAGCCATTCCGAAACCGCATAAACGGCCGCCAGGAGCGGCGGAAACATCAGGCGATTCTTCGTAAGCCCCGTTATGCGGCAGAATAAAAATCCGAGGAAGATAAAACCCGGTAAGAAAAAGAGAGATTCGAGAAGCGACAGGCCGACCTGACAAAAAATCACCATGAAGACGGCTTCCGCGGCCGAAAAAGTGCCGATGAATTCCAAGGGATACATAGCAAAGAACCAATGGAATACAACGAGATAGAAACCGAACATCATGAAAAATCCGCGCAATACAAAAACGCCCGCGTATTTTCTTTTGTTTGCGGAAACGGCGGAAAAGAGGAAGACACAGTACGGAATATGAAAAAGAAAGGCGAGAAACCCGCATGACGGGAAAACCAAAGGGACGGCCGGAAGCGCTCCGGCGCATAAAAGAAGCAGAAAAAACAGTATGTTTTTTGCCGCAGGTCTCATGATTCTCTCCTTTCCTTCGCCTTTGTCACCCGGCCACGTTTTTATCACCGAAAAACGGCGCGGTAAAATAAATCTCGTTTTTGGGTATACGGAATTCGCGCCCGTTCAGATAATCCAGTGCGGTCGGCTCTCCGCGAAAAACAAAGCGGATACGGTAGGAACACAGCGCCTGATACTTATACCCTTTCGCGCGGTCGGCGCGATTTTCGCCGTACTTTCCGTCCCCCCACAATGGGTAACCGAGGGCCGCCATGTGCGCGCGGATCTGATGCGTACGTCCCGTGTGCAGACGAACGGTAAGAAGCGCGTCGCCGTCCTTTTCGGCAATGACTTCATATTCGGTACGGATATTCTTTGCCCCGCGCGGCGGATTTTTTTCATATATACGGACAATATTCCGTTTTTCGTCTTTGATAAGATAAGCGTCGCATATGGCATGCTTCGGCGCCGGAATACCGTGTACGGCGCATAAATAATCTTTTTCAATCTCGCGGTCGCGTATTTTATCGTTCATCACGCGAAGCGCCTCCGCGTTTTTGGCCGCAATCACAATACCGCCGGTATTACGGTCGATACGGTTGCAAAGCGCCGGCGCGAAACTGTTTTCCGCCCGCGGGTCGTACTCGCCCTTCTGCGCAAGATAGGCCTGCAAATGGAACAAAAGCGTATTCTGCGACCCTTCGCTGTCTTCATGAACCGTTACGCCGGGACGTTTGTTCAATAAAAGTATATTTTCATCTTCATACAGAACGGAAAGGCGCGGCGTTACCGTAAGAAGCGCGTGCATGGTGCCGCTCATGCTGTCTTTGCGTGTATCGCGGAAGAAGTCTTCGGGAACAAACAATTGCAAAGAATCCCCCTCACGAAGAATCTCGGAGGGGGTCGTTCTTTTTCTGTTCAGTTTGATCTTCTTCAGGCGAACCGCTTTATAGAGAAAAGCAGGCGGCATGTCCGGGACGGCCTTCGACAGGAATTTGTCCAGTCTCTGCCCTGCGTCGTTTTTCTTTATCGTCAGTTCGCGCATGATTTATTTCGTACCGAAGATACGGTCGCCGGCGTCGCCGAGGCCGGGGACGATGTATGCATGATCGTTCAGTTTCTCGTCAAGCGCCGCAATGTAAATATCCACATCGGGGTGATCGGCCTGCACCTTTGCCACGCCTTCGGGTGCGCCCACAAGACACATAAGGCGGAGATTCGTGCATCCTTTTGCCTTGATCATCTTCAGCGCGTCCGAAGCGGAGCCGCCGGTGGCCAGCATCGGGTCGACCACGATGACAAGGCGGTTTTCGATATCGGGCGGCATTTTGCAGTAGTATTCCACCGGTTCATGGGAATCGGGGTCACGGTAAAGACCGATATGGCCGACGCGTGCGCCGGGAATCAGTTCGAGAAGACCGTCCACCATGCCGAGGCCGGCGCGGAGAATCGGAACAATCGCCAGTTTTTTGCCGGCAATTTTTTTCATTGTGGCAGTGGCGACGGGCGTTTCCACAGTGACGTCTGTCAAAGGCAGATCGCGGGTAAGTTCGTACCCCATCAGGAGAGAAATTTCATTTAAGAGCGCGCGGAAGTCTTTCGATGACGTGTTTTTGTCACGCATCAGAGTGAGTTTGTGATGAATCAGCGGGTGGTCGATAATGTGAAGTTCGCTCATTTTACATCCTTTCGCGGGCGGGTTGAATTTTCTCGTGTTCGGAGTCCGCCCCCTCCTCACTTGCAGTGTTCTTTAGTATTATACACGCTTCGTTTGCGATTTTCAAGGGATTCTGCGAAAAAAGTACGATTTTGCCGAAAAAGTATGATCTTCTTTTTTCGCCTGTCTCCTCGAAAATGCGAAAAGGACTTGCATTTTTCAGTGAAATATAATAAAATAGAATAAAATACGCAAATCCACTCGCGGAGGCAAGAGTTTATGATTCGCATGAAGAAAAAAATAGGCCGCCTGATGGCGCGGCTTTTATCATCCGGCGGCTTCTGGAGCGTCTGGTCGTCCATCGCGGTACTCATGGCGGCGCTCACGCTGTTTTATCTGGATCTTCCGAACGGTTCGCGCATTGCGGAAACGCTGTACGCAGAGGGGTCGTTTCTTCTTCCGCTGTTCCGCTCGATGTTCGGTCCCAAATTGTTTAAGGAACTGATGTCGGACACCGTCGCCGCCGCGTCAGAACCTTTCCGCCTGTACCCCGTGTCCTATGCGTTTCTGATCTGGGCCACCGTGGTCTCTTTCATTCATATTGCGGAGTATTTTGCCTATAAGGGTATCCGTGACCGCTTTTATGCCGGTAAAACGCTTACTCCGCGCACCGAGCGCGTGTTCCGTCTCACATACGTGGCCATCTGCGCCGCCATTGCCCTTGTACTGCTGATCGTATCCATTCTGTCGGCATATTTCACCGCTCCGGACAAAATACCCGCTTTCGGCGTATCTTTCGGCAATCTTGTCGTCTCGATGCTGTTCTGCGTTTCGTTCATGCTTGTCCCGCCGCTTGCCTTTGCCGCCGCGGTATTTGTTCTGTTTTATCTTGTATACGCCGTCTTTGTTTTCTTTCACACTGTGCTTTCCGTGTTCCGTACGCCGCACGGAGACGCCGGAAACGGCGCGGACGTTCCGTACGGGCGGAAAAATGCCGCGCAGTCTCCGGGCGAACTGTTCCCCGGCCTTTCCCGTATTGACGAGCTGAATCAGAAACCCGTAGCGGCCACCCTCTCCACTGCGACAACGCTTGAAGAATTCTGCCTCGATCTTCAGGCTTATCTCGCGCAAAAGCATGAACTTTATTACGGATTACCGATGATCCGCGCATTTGTTTCGGGAATGTCCGCCTCTCAGGTCATCATCATTCAAGGGCTTTCCGGGGCCGGAAAAAGCGTTCTTCCGCGCATGTTTGCGGAATTCGTCGGTTGCGACGCGCCCTTCACGCCCGTGCAATCCACATGGCGTGACCGCGGCGATCTTATCGGCTACTATAATGACTTCACGCGGCGATACCGCGAAACGCGCTTCCTGAAAGATCTGTATGCGGCCTCCTATTCCGACAAACCCGTTCTCATGATTCTTGATGAAATGAATCTGTCGCGGATCGAATACTATTTTGCCGATTTCCTCTCCGTCATGGAATTCCCTCCGTCCGAGCGGAAAATTCAGGTCTGCGAACCCTATCCCGGCCAAAAAATGCCGCGGCTTCTTCAAGACGGTTTTCTGCCGATCCCGGATAACGTCTGGTTCATCGGCACCGCCAATACCGACGAATCCACCTATACGGTTACCGATAAAGTGTACGACCGCGCGATCGCCGTTGATTTCTCCGAGCGCAGTATCCCGATCCTCACAAACCGGCACCCCGAAAAGATCAATCTTTCCGCGGCCTACCTCCGCGATCTGTTCCGCGAAGCGCTCTCCGTACCGGCATTCGCCATGAATACCGACGACACCGATAAATTCCGCCGCATCTGCGACTTCACTACCGATACTTTCGATATCCATTTCGGCAACCGCTTCATGAAGCAGATTATGAAATTCGTTCCCGTTTATGTAGCGGCCGGCGGCACCAAAGAAGAAGCGCTCGATCTTATGTTCTCGGAAAGAATCCGGCGTAAACTCGACGGCGCTTACGAAGATTACGTGAAAGAAGGCCTGATCGGTCTTCTGAAACAACTGCGCATGACATACGGTACCGGCGTATTTCACGAGACCGAAAACGTCATCATGCGCCTGAATAAAAAACTGGTATAACGGTAATGAGAGAACAGAACGATCTCTATCTTCTCCGCTACACAAAAATGCTGACCGATACGTTCGGGTACAGAGCCGCGCTCTCCGATGTAACCGCCGCCATCGGAAAAGGCGCCCTGCATTTTGACGACCTGCGTGAACGCGATACGCTCTCGGACACCGACGCCGCCTTTTTCGCGGAATTCACAGATGTTGTCCGCAGTCTCCGCGCCATTGTGGCGCACCCTCATCTGCGCATGGAACAACGCGAAGTCGTCAAAGGATTATACGGCGCCTACCGCGCGGACGCCGGTACCGTGCGCGATACCTGCCGGGACGGCAGGAACTTTTCCCGCGGCGCGGACGGAAAAATGCGTCCCGACCGTATTCATACCTATGAAAGCGAAGAAACTTTCGATATATATGAAAACCGCTTTATCGCCGCAGCCATCGACGCTTTGATCCGTCTTCTTTCCATGAAAGCCGACGAATTTTTCGGACGTGCCTCGGAACTCGGTAAAACGGTCGGCGACCGCGCGTTATCCATGAGCGATGTGGCCGCGTTATCGTCGTTCGATCCGTTCTTCGCAGGTGACGCGAACGAAAAACAAAAGAATACCGTCCGCCGTCCTCTGCTTTCCTCGGGTGACGGCCCCGTCATCGACTATCTGCAGAACATGATCGTTTTGCGCACGCGCCTGTACCGCCTTTGTCATACCGCATTCTATCGTGTGTGCCGCCGCGAAAGCACCGCGCAGCTCTCCGCGCTCCGTGCAACCAACATTCTGCTGCATGACGCACGCTATAACGCCGTCTATCGCTTCTATATCAAACACCTGCTCTCCCCCGATGGAAAAGAAAAAGCCGAAACGCTTGCCCCGCTGTATGCAAACTATTGCTTTTTCCGCACCCTGTCGGCGCTTTGCCGCCTCGGTTTTTCCGTAGCCGATCCGCGTGCCGAAATCGTCTGCACAAACGGCGTCTATATCGGAAAAGACCTGGCTTTACGCCGCGGTGCACTTCTTGTCACGCTGGCAACCGATGACGCGCGCGGCATGACGGCCACGGTGGCGCTTCTTCCCGCCGGCGAACACGCCCTGAAGCATACGGAAAGTTATCCTGCCGCCTCTTACTATTTTATATATCTCCCGGAACCGCCCTCCCCCATGGATACGGAAGAACGCGATCGTTACGCCGGCACGCTCATCGAAGGAAAAAGGAACGAAGGCTATACCGACGCCTATGTCATGACCACTTATGCGCTGGCACAGCAGAACCGCATCGTACCGATGGTGCCTTTCCGCGAACGGATCGACGCCAATGCGGAATCCATGTGGAAAGAGATTCTCTTCTTTACGGAGGGTTCCCCTGTTATTTACACACGTAAATGCCCGGTTTGCGGCTCTTTCAATCTCGATACCGAAGACCGGCAAAGTTATACCTGCCTTGACTGCAACAGCCATTACCTTGTTCTGGCGTACGGCCGCGGAAAAAACAGTCGGGACATTTTGTGGCTTCAACGTGTGGAATCACGTAAAAAACGCCTGTGATCCAACCGTGTTCTGACATCGGAAAGCGCTCCTGCCTGCCGATATTTCAGTACGGCATATCGCGGGCGTTTTTCTTTTGTCAGAAATTTTTAAGTATAAAGACTAAACTTCCCGAAATCGGCGCATACTGGAACTACCGAAAAGAAAGGAGATTCTATATGACAGTCACCGTAAAAGAAGAAGGACTTTTGAAAGATCTGAAAAATCAGGAACAACTTTGCATCGGCAAATATAAAAAGTATGCGGAGGAAGCAAAAGCGTCGGAACTGAAAGCGCTTTTCACCGAAATGGCCTCTGTAGAGGAAACGCATCTGAAAACCGTGAACGATATTCTGGCGGGCAACGTTCCCACCGTTCCCGAAAAAATCGAAAACAGCAACAATAAAAACACTGGCAAAGTGACATACGAAAACGAAAGCGACAAACAGGCCGACGCTTTCCTTTGTCGCGATATGCTCTCCACTGAAAAACACGCGTCGGCTCTTTACGACACCTCGGTATTTGAATTCACCGCGCCCAACGCAAGAAAGGTACTGAATCACATTCAGGCCGAAGAACAGCAACACGGCGAACAACTCTATTCTTATATGAATGCCAACGGCATGTATATCTAAAACGAAAACCGGAGAGGAAACTGCGTTTCCTCTCCGGTTTTTATCCTCTATTATGTAAATATAAGTGTACATAAAACCTGTGTTTCTACTTGGTTTTATGAAAAAACTGTTTTACCGCTTCATATGCGCCCGTAGCGGCCAACCCGCTGATTCCGCCTCCGAGGAGCGCCACCGCGATGTCTTTTGCGCCGATCAGCGTCGGTGCCAGCAGGAAAACGATCCCGCCGGTCAGAATACCGAAAAGGCAGGACAGAAACGGAAACCATCGCCCGTCGATTCTGGTGCTTTTCAGTCCTTCGCATAGCAACCATGCAAATGCCGTAATAACAGGATAGGTCATGTTTACCTCCTCAGTTTTTGCCGCTTTGCGGCACTTCGTTCATTTTATACAGTTTGTGGCAAAGCTCGGTTGCCACGTCATTGCCGCCGAGTTTATGATAGGAATCGTATGCGCGCTTGACCGACTCCTTTACATAAAGCGGGCAATACCCGCGTTCACAGCTTTTTTCGTATGTCCGTATGATCTCCGCGCGCAATAAACATTGCAGTCCTCTCTCCGAAGCGCGTTGCCGCACGGCGGCACGCCGTCCCGCCGCAAAGAGGGATGCTGCGGCAGAGGACAAAGCCCCTACCGCCGCCCCGATAAGCGAGGTAAGAAAACTCCCCGCCATCAGCAGTCTTCCGCCCCCGAAAAAGCGGGCATTTCTTTCAATGTACGATATAACAGCGGAAAGAGCGGTTCCTTTTCCATGTCCTCGGACGAAAGTTCCATGCGGAACAGTTTCTCCGCCGCCTGCAGTGAAATGTCGTTTCTGCGGATCTCATCGTTAACATAACTCAGAATGTTGACGCCAACCGTCATTCCGTCTTTGTTTTTTTCAACCAGTACGCCTCCGATGCGATGATATGATGTTTTAACACCGTTTTTCAGTTCGATTTCTTTTTTCAATGCCATGATAATTTCCCCTTTCAGATCAGTTTCAGAAGAGACTCCAGTTGCTCTTCCGTAATTTTCACATTACCGAGTGTGATATAACTTTTTTCGTTTTTGGTGCCGACGGCAAAAGCATTCTTCCGTTCGCTTTCCCTGATTCCCGCACCGACGATCAGGAGTGCGTCCGTGTCGTCTGCGTTGAACCGGCCGATAACCGTCTGATAGTCCGCGCCCGTAACGGTATAATATCCGCCTGCGTGAGAGGCGACATGTTTCGCCGCGGTGCCCTTTCCTTCCGCATGCGAAGCACTCCCCGTTGCACGGCAAAGCTGACCTTCCGCATGTGCGGCATAACCGCCGCTCCCCGTGCCGTACCCCTCGGCATGCGTATATTCGGACTGTGCGGCGGTGTTGCATCCTTCCGCATGCGCACCCGCGCCGACGGCCGTCGTACCGATGCCCTCCGCATGTGCCCCTGTATTCAGCGCCGACGTTTCCTGCCCCTCCGCGTGACGGTAATATCCCGTGATTCTGCCGCCTTTCTTTCTCGCATGCCCGGCAGGGAGCATATACGTTGCGTCATATACATGCGGCGTGATGCGGATATCTTCCGAAATATCGTCAAGCATACCGTCATTGTAAGCCGAAAAGTATATCTTCGCGGTACCGTCCTCCATCGCGTCGAAACAGAAGCCCTCATCGTTATACAATGTGACATAACTGCCGTCGGTATCCCACGCCCGGTATACTTTGTCGCCGATATGTACGGTCAACGCATATCCGTCGGTGATGTAACCGCCGTTCATGAGATATTCGGAAGATTCTTCCGTACATACAAAATAACGCTTTCCTTGTTTCACTGGGAACGTGCAAAGCAGAATCTCCGCATTTTCTGCCGTTCCGAAAACACTGCCGGCCAGAATCATTACCCTCTCGTCGGAAAACTCCGCCAGGATCGGGCCGGCGCTGTACGGTTGCGTGAATGTCAGACGGTTGCCGTCGGCGACCTTATCCTTATATACGCCGATCTCCGCGCAGGCCGTATCGGCGTCGACCATTTGGACGGTCAGTGCGTTTGCTATCGGAATCGCTTCTTTCAGATCGTCGATTCTGCACGACAACGCATTTTTTGCTTCACCGATTTCATCGTGTAAAGTCGATTGCGTCGCGCTGATGCTGTTCGACAAAGAAACGTTAACGCCGCTTATTTTTGATTTCAGTTCCGAAGCCGTGCGCGTAAGTTCCGACTGCACCGCACCGACGGCGGAACGTATGTCGCTGTGCGCGTCGGATGCCGTGTTATGCGATGCGATATGCCCGTCGGCTATGTCCGTTGCCGCAGATTCGGCCGTTTTTCCGCCGTTTGTGCGCAGAGCCTCGTATAATTCTCCGCTGGTCACCGCTCCGACAAATTCATTATATCGTGCGGCATTCAATTTGCCGAGCGCGTCAAATGCCGCTTTCAGTTCATCGGCGGACATGGCTCTTTCTCCGTAGCCGCTGTCTTCATTCGGTCTGTCCGAAAGCCTCGAAATGCTCGCCGCCGCGATCTCGGCGTCGGTGATTTTCTGTATACTCATCGTTTGATCTTACCTCCGATCGTGTACCGGTACGATAACCCGCAGAATCCGAACCGACAACGGTAATCGTCCGTATAAAAATAATATTGTTTTTCGGCATAACGCTTGTTTATATCCTTTATCGGATACAGTCCCGTAAAATTGTTTTTGAATGATACGGAAGAAAAATTCCACGAACCGAAATCGGCGCCCGCCGCGCATAATGTATCCGTAACGCCGTTATCCCGGTCGCTTTCCCGAATGCCGACATGCAGCCTGCCGCCGGAAAACCGCGTCAGTTTCAGAACGGTTGAGCGATGAACCGTCTTTTTCATCAGATAAGGAACCCCCTCATCGTCAAAAGGCATTGTACAGCCGGACCGATAACGTCTTCCGGCAAACGTATACCATTCCAAAGGAATTCTTCCGTCTTCTCCGCGCTTATCTGTATTGAAACAGCAAAGATTACCGTCGGCCGTTCCGAAATAGACTTGGTTGCCATCCGACGCAAGCTCTACAGCCGGCGAAAAAACGCCGCCCTCCGTTTCTCCGCGCGTCGTGCATAAAACGCGCTTTTCTCCCTCCGTAACATAGTGGTATCCGCCATCTGTCAGCACGTCTCCTTCCACGCGCATACCCGTTTTTTCCGACAGAACATATCCCGTACACGCCGCCGGAAGAGACGCCGCATACTCATACCGTGTTTTTTCGCCGCTGTAAGTACCGATGCCCGTCAGTCTGTAGAAATCATAACCGTCGCTGTCCGATCCGTGCCCGTCGGCAAGTAGCACTTCTCCGTCACCGCATGACAAAAACAAATACCCGGAAGCCACTGCCGCGGAAACCTTTTTCCCGCGTCGCTCACGGAACCATTTTTCAACGCGCGCGGAACGGCGGTAAACCGCTCTTTCACCGGCCGCAGTCGCGTTGCCGATACCGTAAAGGCCCGTTGCGGAAGCAAATACCGCGTCGCCGGCAAAATTCATGGCCGCATAAACATGCGAAACGCCGAACCCTCCCGCCGTAACGGGATAAATGCGCGGGCACAGATCGTCCGCCACGTCGTTTCCCGTATGACAGTAAAGAAAATCCCCCGTTGCGTCTTCCTTAAAAACGAACAGCGACCCCGACGCCGGCAGCATCGCCGTGATTTTTCCGCCCGCGCCGTTTTCCGAAAAATAGTTGTTCGCACCGCAATAGGCCGGATCTATCGCCCCGTCACGGTTGCGCGACGCATAGAATACCGTCTCCGGAAGCGCCGGATTCCCCGTAAAAAACGGCCGTCCGTCAAACATCACGCCGATCGTCGCTTTCTCAATCGCCGCGCGACGCGCCCCGCGGAAACCTGTGTTCTCCCGGAACGATCCGCGCGCGTCACTATACAGCTGCAGGCGTAGTGAAAGCCGGCCGCCCGCCAGTTTCTCCGCGTCGGTCACGGCAATTTCGCACGCCGATACCACGCCGTCGCCGTCACGGTTTCCGTAAACGGGTCGGTAGGTGGCCATACCGTCGGCCGCCTGTAACTTCGGAACAAATTGCACGTGATCCGGCACGGCGCCTTCTGTCGCATAAAAATAAACCGTAAGCGAACCGTTACCCGAAAGCGGACCGATCACGGCGCCGTCGCCTGTGTCCGATGCCGTATGGAGAAGTTTCCCCGCCGTGTCCCGATATTCCGCTTTCAGGCCGCATCCCGTGCCTTTCGGCGCGCCGGATAAACGGAAATACCCCGTACACTCCGTCAATGTCGAAATTGCCAGTTCATCATCATAATCCGCATTTCCCCAAACCGTAAACGATCCGTCATTGGCCGGAAGCAGTTTCAGTTGTGCCGGATATTTGTTTTTCACCGCCGCAATAACCGCGCCCACGGATAAGATATTGTCGCTGTCCGGAGAAAACACCGGCGATGTCGTCGCGCCGATCGCCACGTTTTCAAAAGATACGTTCAGCAGAGCGCGCACATAACCGCCGATCGGAAACCGATACACACCGCCTTTTTCCGTGGGAGCCGTACACCCGTCGCGGAACGCAACGCCCGCCTTTTCCGTGAGATCTTTGAACGAAGCCGGCGTAAAAGAAGACGCAACATGGTCGGTTACGTCATCAAGTCCCTCTTTGAGACCGCCGTAGTCCACCCCCGTCACCGCATGGCACCCCGCAAACGCTCCCGTACCGATCTTCGTCACGTTCTTCGCCATATAAATGTACGAAAGTCCCGTACAGTTCATAAATGCAAAATCGCCGATTTCCCGAACATTGTCCGGCAGAATAAGCCGTTTTAAGCATACGCAGTTCTGAAATGCCGAATCGCCGATTGAGGTCAGCGTATCCGGCAGAATCAGCGTTTGCATCTTTGCGGAGCGGAACGCGTCCTCGCCGATTGCCGTCACGGTATACTCCCGCCCGCGTATCGTCGTTTCACGCGGTATCCGTATCGCCGCCGTGCCGGTATCCGCCGCCTCCGTCAGCGTACAGCTTTTGCCGTCCTCATTTACCGTATAGGAAAAACCGGCGCTGTACGCCGTATAAGAAGAAAGATCGCCGAATATGTACTGTGCCTCCGCCTTGTCCGTAAGCAGATTTTCCTGTTCGTACATCTGTCCGTTAAGATAGAGGAGCGGCACATAAGCGTTCGCCACCACCGAAGAAAAACTGCCGTCCGCATGCAATACATAGTACCCGTTGCCGTCAAGAAGATACAGGTCTTCCCCGAAAACAAAGGCGCGACTTTCCGTGTCCGCCATATTCTCCGTCACTTTTTCCGGTTCTTTTCCCGAATCGTCTTTTTCCCCGGTAAAAAACCGGTACAGATTTTTTCCGGCATGCACGACCGCCGCGCGGCGGTTCTCTACCGTATAGAAAAAAATACCGTTGATACGCGCGCCGAAGGCAAATAATTTGCGGAATCCCGGAATTGTTTCCGCGTCGGTACCGCCGCTTCCGTAATCCCGATACATGTTTTCAATCTGCACAAACGATTTCTTTCGGCCTCCCGGATCTTCGCGCATATCCACTCCGGAAAATCCTGTGCGCGAACGGCTGTAAACGGTGTTTTTACCCGATGTTTCACTCATTTTTCTCACCACCCGTTCCGCATGATCGTCTCCGATGTGCGCGCCGGAAGACGTTCCGCCATCAGTGTTCCCGCAAGACTGCGGTAGTCCTGCAAGCACCGTAGCGCAAACTCACTGTCGTCATCGTAAAACAACGCGTACCCCAGATACAGAATAAGCAGTTGCTCCAACTCGTCGTCCAGCGGTATTTCCGCGTCCCTGCCCTCCTCCGTATATACCGGCAGCGACGGTATATACGTCACCGCTAATTCCCGGAACGGCGCATATACCGTAAGCACCTGCCTGCCGTCGGTGCGATACGGTACGGGGGGAAAAACTCCCCCCGCGCCGAATCCGAGAAAATCCGCGGCATACGCCGTCATGTCGAATGTGTAAGGCGGCTCGCCTCCGGGACACCCGACATGCAGGATTTTCGTATACGGTTTTATCTTTCTTACCGCGGCAACGGCACGCGGCAGGAAAGAAAGATACCGGTTATAGGCCGGCGCTTCTCTGTCATTTCCGAGCAACAGAAGCTCGGCATAACATTCTGTCACTGTCATGATTGCACCTCGTTTTTATCAGTGATTTTGTAAAACAATATTTACATTTTATCATTAAAGTGCCGTGGCGTCCGCAACAGCCTTGTCGCTGTCCACCAAAAGAAGAATGTGTTTATACGAACCGAAACCAACGCCGAAACGGCATCTTCCGTTCCAGATATAGTTGCCTGTATGATTGTCCACAAAATTGGTAACGGTCAGCGGTACGCGATTAAAGAACATATTGCCGGCCAGATTCTTATTGGCCTCGCTCGACATGACCATAATGCGATCATCGGCGGACTGCCAACCCGGCATGACCACAATGTTCCATCTGCCGTATTGCAGGTTCACATCGTTATAACCGTTGCCGAGCGCCCCCTCGGAACCGCACACCTTTTTCACAATGGTTTCCGCGGCGGGGCGGTTACCGGGAAGAATGATGGTGTCCGGTGTATAGCCGAGCGGCTCGCCGTTCTCGTCTTTCATCGAACGCATACGCATCGTAACTTTGCCGAGCGCGTCCTCAAATTCGGCAGTCGAACCGAGTACGCTTCCGTAAAAATAGTTGGACTGTGTGCCCGCATTATCGCCCGCGCCGTATGTATGCGCAGAGGAAAAAAGAGCCTTGCCGTCGGGCGCTTTCAGGTCGAGCGTGGCGCCGGCAAACGTTCCGCTTGTCGCCGTGCCGTTCGCCAGAACATATTCGCAGATTTTGTGCATGGTTTTATAGTATGCGCGCGTAAAATTCTCTGCGCGATGCTTCGCGTCGGCCGCAACGCCGTAATTCGCGTCTTCCATCATTTCCGCGGTAATAATGAACTCTTTCGTGAACTGAATGTGTTCAATGAATTTGGTATACGTTTCACGTAACGTATCCCCGGCGGCCGCCGCGCCTTCCGCCGTTGCGGTAAAAACGTCGAATTCATTCTGTCCGACGATCGTCTCGCCGAATTTGTTCGATTTCTCCACATTGAAAAGCCAGTCGCAGATGCCACCCTTCTTTGTCAGAAGATCGCTCTCATGTTCGATAACCATTTTTATGGGCGTTTCCATTTTACCGATGGCCGCATTGTTGAAACCCGTGGATTTCGCATAAAGAATAGACATATGATATTTCTCCTTTTATTTTATAATTCTTTTGCCTTTTACTGTTTTACCCGTCGGTAAAGCGACAGAAGTTCGCGCGGAGAAAGATCCGCAAAAAGCGCTTTCGCCTCCGCCATTTCACCGTAACTCATACCGGCTGTCCCGCATGCCGCGCGCCGCGGTAAAATCGGCTGTGCCTTCTGTCTTTCCGCGCTGTCGGGAGACAGCGTTGCGGAAGACAGGGGGAAAACCGCCGCGAGATAGGCCTCCGACGGCGTAAGTCCCAGTTCGCGCAGTTCGCCGTATCGGTGCAGATTCGGCATTTCCTTCAACGAACCGAAAGCCATGGCCTCAGGATGGGCCGCACAGATTTCGCGATAATCCTCATTCATAAGAACGCCGTAATCCGCTTCTGTCGCCTCTTCCGCGGTCGTGTTCTCCGCGGTTTCGTCATCTCCCGCATAAGAATCCGTTGTCGCCTCCGCCGCGGCTTCCGTTACCTCCGCGTCGCTTCCGCTTTCTTCTTCCGCCGCAACCGCATTTTCCGCGGATACCGTGTCACATTCCTCGGTTGTAACTTTTTCCGCAATCTCGGTTTCCGATACGTTTACCGTCGTTTCTTCCATCGCTGTACCTCCTTATTTCACGCGAAGATCGCGCTTTGCGGCAATCACGCCGCTTTTTCTTTTTTCATTCGGCTTTACCACCGCTTTCACCGGTGCATAACCTTTTTCTCTGTACGGATTTTTGGATTTCATGTTATATTCCTTTCTTTTATTCGATCGTATAAATAGATGCGGAATTTTTCTCTTTTCGCGCGGCTTCCGAAGCTTCGGCAATCATTTCCGCCGCCTCGCCGTCAAGTCCGCAGGCAACGGCATAGCGGTAGGCCGCCTGGTAACCGAGACCGTATCGGATTGCGCGCTCGGTAACCTCTTTTTTCTTCTCGTCCCGTGCCACCGCCGTGGCCACTGTCGCCGTTGCCGCCGCGTCACTGTCGCCGAGACCGCTTATGACCGCATATTGATAGGCGGTATCGGCGTCAAAAATCTTTTTGTTTCCGATTGAAGACGCCACCTGTTTACGGAGCGTCTCCGCCTTTTCGCGTTCCCCTTCAAGGTACGCCGCATAGTCCGAGCGGTTTTTCCGTGCGCCGGCTTCGGCCTGTTTTGCGGCCGTTTCTTCCGCATTGCGCATGCTCTCTCCCGCCGCCTCTTCCAAATACGCGCCGTATCCGCTCCCCGCCATTCCGCCGCGACCGAGCTTTTCCGCCGCTTCGCCGTAAGTCGGAAGCGACTTTTCATATACCGTGATCGCGTTTTTCAGCGTATCGGCATATACGGGCGCCGGATCGGTGCCGTTTTTCAGTATATAATCCGCATAGGAATCCGTCTTCTGATTCTCAATCGCCGCATTGCGGATATACTGCCGCATAAAATCTTCCAGGGTCATGCCGTCACCGCCTCCGATCCTCCCGTTATCCGGGAACGGAAATATTCCACATTGTCCGCGGCATAGGGATAATGCGCGCGTTCCTGTGCCTGCCAGTAGCGCAAAAGCGTTTCGGGAAGCGACGGATCGCCAAGCGTACCGGCGCGCAGATTTTCAAGATTCTTCTGCCACAAAAGATCGCGCTGTTGCTCAACGCCTCCCGTGGTGTCCACGGAGAACAAATAGCCGTCTCCGTAGCGGTAAGTTCCCGTCTCCGCGTCGTATTCCAAAAAATCGTACCGGTTGAAAAGCGCATTGTGCGTCCGTCCGTAAATATCCCGGTAAGGAAGCGGGCGCGGATCGTCCGCATAGGCGAGATACAGTTCAAACAGAATTCTGTCTATCCGCGCATATGCCGCGTTTTTCATGCGCCGTTTCGATTCGAGACGGCCGGATGCCTGTGAGATCTGAATTTCTTTTGCGCGCCCCGAAATGGCGCTGTTGTCACTGAGGCCGATATAAGTATCCGATATACCGAGAATACGCTTCGCCTGCATATACAATCGCTCCGCCTCCGCAATGTCCTGCTGGATTGAGGGCGTCGTATCCAGAACACCGTAAGACGACGCGCCTTCGCCCGGCTTTGTCCGCAATACCTGTCCGAAAATCGCGTTGGTAACGGTCATCTCGGCGTCTTCCGGCAAAACCGGCGTCACGCCTGCGCGCATCAGTTTCTGCATAATGCGGCTCTCTACCTTGTTGATCGCCTGTTGCTGATAGCGGATCGCGGCGCAATCGCTCTCCCCGAACAGTTCTCCTTCTTTTGATACATTACGCCGGATCACAATCGGAAAACTCTTCGGTCGATAATAAGGCAAGCGGGTTCTTTGCATAACCGCCTCGCCGTTCGCCCTCTTAATAACGCCGTTTTCGTAAACTACAGGTGACATTTTTGGGATAACGCGTCCGTCGGACAATAAAAGGTCATGCGTAGGAAACTCTTCCGTCTCCGCGTCTTTTCCGTAGCGACGGTAAACATCTTTCACATGCATAAGTTCCGCGTCGCCGCTGAACACATATTCGCATACGTCACCGTTTTCGTCACGGTAAAAACATATCACCACCGTCGCAAGACTGTCGTCCCCGGTCGCCGCCGCCTCGATCTCCGCACCCGTCTTTTGCGCTTCCTCATCCGAAATACCGTAGCGGCGGCATATTTCATCACGCGTTGTGTCGAAACGTAAAAAACAGTACTCCATGTCATCAATTTCGTCCGCGTAAGGCTCCGGCACAAATTGCCGCGGCGAGAAACAGTTGACGCGCACGCCTCCGCGCTTTCCGTCCTGCACCATGTTCCCGTCCCATTCGATAAACCACACACTGCCGCCGTAAACGTATGTATATCGTTCGTCCCGGTCGTTCATCTCCTCAAACGGAAGAAGATCGCGCACCGTCACGCATAACTCTTCTATGAATTTTGCGTTGCGGTCATTCTTTTCACTGTACGTCATCGGCGCAACGCGCGGCGCCGGAATGGTGGAGGAGATTTCTCCCTCAATCAGTTCATAAGTGATGTTGCGCACCATGCTTGCCGCCTCATACGACCCGTCGATTCTGTCATCGCCGTTATACTGCGCCATGCAACGATCCATTCTTTCCAGAGTCGGAGCATAGTGCGCCTTCGCATTTTCATAAAGCGAAGAAAAAAAGGCGAGTGTATCTTTCTTGTCTGCTTTCATATAGGTTCTCCGTATTTCTTTTTTAAATATTCCTTTCCCGCCCTGTCGGCTCCGAGATAATCCTGCCACATGTCGGCGCTCCAAACGGTTTTCTTTCCCGCATTGCCGGCGGCGGCCGGCGAAAAATAGGTGATGGCGAATCCCCGCAAAGCGTCGGGCGCATGCGTCAGTTCGTGCGGCTCGTTTCTGACGTCTCCGGGGCGGCGCGGATCGCTCTCCAGCATGGGAAGACAACGGCAAAGTTCCCGGCACGTGCGGAAGATGCGCAGGCGCGGCGTCCCGTCTTCCCGCAGTTTCAGGAGTTCTTTCAAGGCAAGCCACCCCGTTTCACGGTCGTTTGACGAACGTGTCAGAACAATCCCGTTTTCGCGGAAAAGAACCGCCTTCGTCTTGCCTGTCTCCTGACTGCGGAACCACAGATCGGGCGGCGCCAGCGTTTCATAAATCTCCTCCCCCGGCTCCGCGGCTTTTTCAATGGCGGCCGCCGCGGCGCTGATGACAAGCCCCGAATCGCATACTTCCCTGTATACATATACATCCCTGTCGGGCGATACCGCAATATACAGGCAGGCAAGCCTGTCAAGACCGTAGTCGATCGTGCGGTACCGCCGCCAGTGCCGCGGAACGGGAAACGGCGGACATGTATGCAGATCGTAACGGAACTCCGAAAAATACTGCCCGTCGAAAATGTTCCAGTCACCGTAAAGAAGCGCGCGCTTTTCTTTTTCCGGCAACGAAAGCAATCGGTCGCGGTAATGCGGGTCTTTCTCATACAAAAAGGTGTTGTCCTCTATTTTTGAGGGCAGGAAAAGCCTTGTCAGACCGGCGCCGACCGCAAAACTTTTCCCCGGCGGCGAGGGGTCGACGAACCGTGCCTTGACCCAGTTGTGTCCGACCCCGCCCGGGTTCGTCGACGATTTCATTTGTTTCGGACAGGCGTTCGTTCCGCGCAGTCTTGACAACATGTACACATATTGAAATTCCGTAAAATGCGTCAGTTCATCAAACCGTATCACGTCATATTCCGCCGACTGATAGCGGAAAACATCGTTTTCATCCGCCGAAAAACCGAAATCCAGAAGCGAACCGTTCGCAAACTTTCCCGTATGTGCCGACGCGGCATAACTGTAAATCTCTTTCGGAAAGAGTCCGAGACTCACGCGTATCAGCGATTTTTCCAGTTCGGGATAAGTACGCCGCAGAATCAGTTGCCGTGACCCCGGATAGCGCGTCGCCGTCATCAATGCGTCTATCAGCTGTCCGTAGGATTTCCCGCCGCCGGCCGCGCCGCCGAACAGCACCTCGGTTTCTTTCGCCTTTGTGAATCCGTATTGTTTCGGCGTCAGAAACAGCTTCAGTTCCATCGGATCTTTCTCCCGGATAATGGCTTCACGCGCCGTCCCCGGAAGACGGCGGCTCGCCGATAACCGTCAATGTGATTCTGTACGGTTCCCCGTCTTCCTCTTTCAGATCCGCGCGCAGATCTTCCGCCAATAACGTCTTCACAAACGAGGCGTCAAACCGTCGTGTCAGCACGCCGTCGATAAGATAGTCCCGCAGCCGCATACGGCACTCATCGTAGGCCGCACGGAAAGCCGGATAACGCTCCCGCCAGCCGAGAAGCGTTTCATACCGTTCGCCGATCCGCGCCGCAAATTTGACGAAAGAAGGGATTCCCGCCGCCGTATCTTCTCCGTCCGCAAAGGAGAAATATTCCGTCATCTCCTTTGCATATTGATTTTTATACATCTTTTTTCCTCCTTTCGCATCGCTATTCTACCGCACATTTCACTCAAAATGGGGGTACTTTTTCGGATGCGTTCGCTTTTTTTCGATTTCTCTTGACAAAATTCCCTATCCGTGCTATGCTACTGTTGAAAATTAGCCTGAACTAACTTTTTTAAACGGGAGTTTTTATGACGCTTGATAAACTTGCTGTCGGCAAAAGCGCCGTCATCACCGCCGTCAACGGCGAAACCGCTCTGAGATGCCACCTGCTCGACATGGGTCTCATTCCGAAAACCAGAGTCACCCTCCTGAAAACCGCACCGATGGGCGACCCGATTCAGCTCACTCTCCGCGGGTACGAACTGTCTATCCGTAAAGAAGACGCCGCCAATATCGAAATTGAACCGCAGGAGGAAAAAGCATGATCCTCGCCTTGGTCGGTAACCAGAACTGCGGCAAAACCACGCTCTTCAATCAGCTCACCGGCGCGAATCAGCACGTCGGCAATTTTCCCGGCGTCACCGTCGACCGTAAAACCGGCAGTGTCCGTTCCCTGCGCGACTGTTCGGTTGTCGATCTTCCCGGCATCTATTCCATTCGTCCTTATTCCGGCGAAGAAATCGTAACGCGCGATTTCATATTGAATGAAAAACCGAACGGCATCATCAATATCGTCGACGCCACCAATATCGAACGGAATCTCTATCTCACGCTTCAACTCCTTGAACTCAAAATCCCCATGGTCATCGCGCTCAATATGATGGACGAGGTTCGCGGTAACGGCGGCACCGTCAATATCGCCGCCCTCTCCGATGAACTCGGCGTCCCGGTCGTTCCGATCAGCGCGTCAAAGAACGAAGGCGTCGACGATCTGATTGAAACGGTTTACCGCACGACCCGCGAAAACCGTCGTCCTGCCCGCGTCGACTTCTGCGCGGAAGGCCCGGTTCACCGTTGCATACACGCCGTCTCCCATATGATCGAAGACCACGCCGCCGCGGTCGGCATTTCTTCCCGCTTCGCCGCCACCAAACTGATTGAGGGCGATTCCGACATAACAAAACGTCTGGCGCTGAACCAAAACGAACTGGATATGATCGAGCACAGCGTCGTCGAAATGGAATCCGAATACGGCATGGACAGACAGGCCGCGCTCGCCGACATGCGTTATTCTTTTATAGAAAACGTCGCCGCGAAAACCGTCGTCCGCGCCAAAGAAAGCCGCGAACATAAACGCAGTGTAAAGATCGACAATGTCCTGACAAACAAATATCTTGCCATGCCGCTCTTTGTTCTCATCATGTGCAGTATCTTCTTTCTCACTTTCAACGTTATCGGCGCCTTTTTTCAGAACCTGCTTGAACGCGGTATTGACGCGCTCGCGCTCGCCGTCGGAAACGGCCTCACTTCTTTCGGAACCAATCCCATCGTCCGCAGTCTCGTTGTGGACGGTATATTCGGCGGCGTCGGAAGCGTTGTCAGCTTTGTGCCGATCATCGTCATTCTCTTTTTCTTTCTCTCCATTCTCGAAGATACCGGCTATATGGCGCGCGTCGCCTTCGTCATGGATAAACTCCTGCGTAAGATCGGTCTTTCCGGCAAGAGTTTTGTCCCGATGCTGATCGGTTTCGGTTGCACCGTTCCCGCCGTCATGGCCACAAGAACCCTCTCGTCGGAGCGCGACCGCCGCATGACGGTTCTTCTCACGCCCTATATGAGTTGCTCTGCCAAAATCCCGATCTACGCCTTTTTCTCCGCCGCGTTTTTCCCGAAAACCGGCGCGCTCGTCATGATCGCTCTCTATTTCGGCGGTATCGTCGTCGGTATCCTGATGGCGCTCCTTCTTAACCATACCGCTTTCCGCGGCAAACCAATCCCCTTTGTAATGGAATTGCCGAATTATCGCTTTCCCTCGCCGAAAAGCGTTCTGCAACTTATGTGGGATAAGGCCAAAGACTTTCTGACAAAGGCCTTCACCGTCATTTTCCTCGCCACCGTCATCATCTGGTTTCTGCGGACCTTCGATATTCGCCTGAATCCCGTCGGAACGCCGGCCGACAGTCTTCTTGCCCTCATCGGCGGTTTTCTTTCCCCCGCACTCGCCCCCATCGGCCTCGGCGGGAAAAACGGATGGATCTATGCCACCGCGCTGATATCCGGCTTCACCGCCAAAGAAGCGGTTGTCAGCACTCTTTCCACGCTTACGGCCGATGTTACCGCCGTTTTCCCCAACATCGCCGTGGTTGCCTCGTTTCTCGCTTTCACACTTCTCTATACCCCTTGCATCGCCGCCATTGCGGCCGCAAAGCGCGAACTCGGTTCCCGCCGTTCTGCCGCCGTCATGGTGCTTATGCAGTGTGCCGTGGCCTACGTCGTCTCTTTCTTCGTTTATCGTTTCTTTTTGTTGTTTGTCTGATACGGCATACATGCCGTGGCCCCGCCATATCCTGTAACAGTCCGTATTGACTTCTCTTCTTCTCCGTCCGACCCGTACCGGAAACGCACACCGGGACATACCGGCGTTTTCCGCCCCATTTTCTATATTTAAAGGAGAATACCGTGAATCTGATAGATTATCTCATTATCGCCGTCGTCTCTCTGTGGACGGTTCTGGCCGCGGTTTTTGTGCTCCGCCGGAAAAAACGCGGAGGCTGTTCCTGCTCCTGTGCTTCCTGTACCGTATCCCGCGGAACCTCCCCCGCCCGGGACAGCCGGAACCGGCGGAATTCCTCCCCTGCCTGTGCCGCCGGCAACACCTGTTCTTTTTGCGGAGATACCGTCCGGAAACATGACCCCTGCGCTTCCTGTTGCAATAAAACTTCCGGAGAACATTGATTACACTGCATAAAAACGCACGGACGGTAAAATGTCCGTGCGTTTTTATGCTCTTTTTTAATAAAATCGTGCGTTTTCTTTCTGATTTTTCCCAACGAGGCAAAATGCACAATTATCGGATTGACTTTTCCCTTTTTTGTTGCTACAATTTACAATAAAGAAGAAACTTACTTTCTTTTCACCCCAAATAACGAAAATTATCCGTACGGAGGTCATTATGAAACAAAAAGAAACCATCGGACGCCGCCGTTTTCTGCCCCTTATGCTCCTCATGATCCTGTGTCTTACGGCTATCCTGCCGGCCTGCTCGCCGAAACCGGGGCCGGAAGACGAAGACTTTGAAATCCCCGAAACCGATCCCTATACCGAAAAACTGCCCGCCCCCGTTACCGCCGCCTATGAAGTCGCCGCGGCGGGCG
>CAJLXA010000007.1 GCA_905210485.1 uncultured Eubacteriales bacterium
TTGAAAAGTGCTAATTCAAATACCGCACTTTTTTCGGTCAATTATATTGTATCAGGGAGAGTAGTTTTTTCGCCCTGCATCTAAATTGCTCAATTACGCCATTTTGAAAAGTCCCAATTTTCCGATTGCTGTAATGCGGCGTCGGCAGTTGGGACTTTTATTTATTCGGCTATATGTTTTCAGACTCCGTTTTCGATGCAAACGGAGTTTTCATGTTCGATGTTCTGCAAGGTCGCTTTTCATTAAGTTCCTCATAAAAATAAGTATATTTCCTGACGACGGTTTCCGATTTTGGCGGCTTTTGATGGCGATAGCGATGAATCGCTTCGTTTTTCGGAACATGATGAAATGATTTACATACCAAATTATCATATGGCATTCCCGGAGTCGAAAATGACTGCCGGACTTTTTTATATAAGACCGAAAAATATGAGACGCATACTTTTCGGCGTACAACGAAAAAGCACTTGATTATTTGCCCTCTTTATGGTATGCTATTGGTATAAGGAGAAGACGATGGGACGTTTATCAGATGATCGGTTAATCTACGAGATTCTCTCGGTTGTGGAGGAAATACCGGAGGGGCGTGTGGCTACCTACGGTCAGGTTGCCCGGCTGATCGGAAGAGATCGGAACGCACGTTTGGTGGGGACGGTACTCAGCCACGCCGACTGTTACGGGCAGTATCCGTGCCATCGTGTTGTGAATCACGCGGGCAGGTTGGTGCCCGGTTGGGTGGAGCAGGCAGAATTATTGAGGCAGGAGGGCGTTGTTTTAAAGGACGCTGATCATGTCGATTTGAAAATGTATCAATGGGATATTTGAAAGCGTGATAGTAGCGTTTATGCCATAAGAATTATCTTTTTCGGCGGAACGATACAGTTTGCGTGTCTAAAGGATATCACAGCTCAAAATCCCCGAAGTCATACGACTTCGGGGATTTTACGTTTCCTCGCTTTTACGCCTTCGCTGTTTGCAGCTACAGGGCGCAGAAAATGTCATTTAAGGAAAAAATGACTTCGGACGGGAACGTGAACGTTTTTTGCCTGCGGCGAAAGCACAGTGCCCGATTTTATGGGTCTATCGTGCGCCTATTGCGTGAAAAAACTTTTTACATTCGTATTTTGGCTTTTAAATATATGGTTAAATCCGGTGTTTATATCGGCCCGAAAGTGGTTAGTATATGAATGTTATACGAACCGCTTTTCTTTTGATTTGCGCCCGGGAAGAGGCTTGACAAACCGAAAATACTCTGCTAAACTCTATTATAAGATGAGAGTTTACGGAGGCAAATCTATGCAGAACGAACTGTTATCCATTGGAAAAATGGCAGAAATGAATCATCTGACCGTCGCGACGTTACGGCTGTATGATGAACTGGGACTGTTGCATCCGAGCCGCAAGGATCCCGAGAGCGGCTACCGTTACTATGACATTGCCCAGAATGCCCGGCTGGACATGATTGCTTATATGAAAGAATTGGGCATGAGCCTGGCGGAGATTGCCGATGTACTGAAAAAGGAAGACATCACGCTGATCGAAACGATCCTGATCCGCAAGAATGAACAGCTTCACCGCCAGATGCGCGAACTGAAATCCCGTCACAACGCCGTCGAACGGGCGATTGCCAGCGTGGAACGGTATCGCAAATCTCCGGTGAAGGGAACCATTGCGCTGGAATATATCGACCGCCGCTATCTGTGGGGATTGCCGTGCCGCGAAAACTTCTATGAAACGGACATTTATACCTATGAACGGGAGTTGATGTACCTCCGTCATGCGTTGATGAAACGCGGATTCTCGCACATTCATTCTTACGCAACGGGCACAAGCATCACAAGAGAAAACTTCCTTGCGGGACGTTTTGAGGCCAAAGACGTCTTTATTTTTCTCGACTACCGTGACGTGGAACATTTCCGTGACGCAACGGTGCTGGACAGCGGCATGTATGCCTGTATTTATCTCGACCGTTACGACGATGAGATCCGATATGCCGACCGGCTTCTTGAAGTCTGTCGCAACAGCGGGTGGCACATCAGCGGTGACTATATCTGCGAAGTGTTGACCGAATTCAATGTTTTCGACAGCAACCGCCGGAATATGTTTTTGCGCCTGCAGGTGCCGGTGACTTTCGGCGAAGAATAATTTTGAATTTTTTTCGCATTATCTTGACTCTCATCCAAGAGGAGAGTATATAATAAAAAACGGAGAAACAGGGTTTACTCCGCTACATCCAATTTTGAAGGAGGAATTTTCCATGGAAAAAATCAAGGTTGTACAGTACGGTTGCGGCAAGATGAGCAAGTACATTCTCCGGTATCTGCATGAACACGGCGCACAGATCGTGGGCGCTATTGATGTCAATCCTGCGGTTGTCGGCCAGGATGTCGGCGATTTTGCCGGTCTCGGTCTGAAAACGGGCGTCATCATCTCCAACGACGCGGATAAAGTGCTTGACGAGTGCGACGCCGACGTCGCTATCGTAACGTTGTTCAGCTTCATCGGCGACATCTATGAACATGTGGAGAAATGCGTGAAGCGCGGCATCAATGTCATTACCACCTGCGAGGAAGCCATTTATCCCTGGACGACCTCGGCGGCACAGATCAACCGTCTGGACGCCATGGCCAAAGAGACCGGTTGCACCATCACCGGCAGCGGTATGCAGGACATCTTCTGGATAAACATGGTGGCATTGGTTGCCGGCGGTTGCCACAAGATCAAAAAGATCAAAGGAGCCTACAGTTATAACGTCGATGAATACGGTCTGGCGCTTGCCAAAGCTCATGGTTGCGACCTGACCAAGGAAGAATTTGAACAGCAGATTGCCCACCCCGATTCTTTTGAGCCTTCCTATGCCTGGAACGCCAGCGAAGCTCTGGCCAACAAACTGGGTCTGACCATCAAGTCCATCACCCAGAAACATGTTCCCTGCATTATTGATCATGACATTGAGTCCTCTACGCTCGGTAAGACCATCAAGGCCGGCCGTTGCATCGGCATGTCCGCCGTGGTCACCATCGAGACCATGCAGGGCATTACCATAGAGGAAGAAACCATCGGTAAAGTATACGGTCCCGATGACGGCGATATGTGCGACTGGAAGATCACGGGCGAACCCGACACCGAGTTCCATGTCGTTAAACCCGCCACGGTGGAGCATACCTGTGCCACGGTCGTTAACAGACTGCCCAGTCTGATCGCCGCTCCTGCCGGCTATGTCACCGCCGATCAGCTTGCCCCCAACGAATACCTGACCTACCCGATGGAATTCTATTGCTGATTTTTTTTCCGTTCGATCGCTTTTACGGTTGAACGGCAACTATACCCCCATATCCACCTGTGCCCCCGGTCGCAAAGTTACCGGGGGCACTTTTTTTGTTTCAACGCTACGCCTGCTTTTTTGTGTTTTTTTAGAAATATTTAATTCGGTTGGGAGGCGTTTCGTGCGGTGAAAGTTATATAAATGCTTTCATGCCAGAAAGGAGATTCCTTACCGAATACCCCCTTGAAAAATCGCATCCGCAGAACTGTTGACGATACAGACCGTATTCCCGCGAAAGGACAATGGAACGTTGATAGCCGCCTTTTTTCTTGAAATCGGACGGCAGATAGGCAACACCGCTTCGCTCCGACTCCGCAGAGCCGATTTTGTTTATGAGAGCGGCGTTTTTATGCGGGCTGACCGTCAGGGTCGTAGCAAAAAGCGGGAAACCGTGTGCCTTTGCATAGTCGGCCGTGCGGGAGAGGCGCAGGGCAAAGCATCTGTCACAGCGGCGCCCGCCTTCGGGTTCTCCCTCAAATCCTTCTGCAACCTTAAAAAACATATCGGGCGCATATCCGTCATCGACGATCTGCACATTCCTGCAAAACGTCGCACGGTCGCATAATTTATAAAGTTCCGCAAGTCTGTGCGCATATTCTTCTTTATCCGCGATGTTTGGATTGCAATAAAAAACCGTAATGTCAAAGCAAGCCGTCAGATATTCCAGCACATATGAAGAGCAGGGCGCACAGCAGGCGTGAAGCAGTAGTTTTTCTCTTCTGCCCTCCGCCGTCAGCCGGGCGATTACGCGTTCGGTTTCCGCCTGATAATTTATCCGGTTCATCTGTTTTCTCCTTGTTGTTTCAGAATCAACCGCTCCAACTCTTTTGCCGCGATGCTGAGCGTTTGTTCATGCCGTTTCACGATGCGTATTTCACGTTCGGGGAGCGGTTTTTCTGTTTCTATGACGGATACGCCGTTAACGCCGACAAGAAATTCTTCCGGGACAAAACCGATGCCGAGATCGGCCTTGATCATCGGCAGAATCTGGTCTGCCGTCGCCGTTTCCGTTTCGGGTTGATAGCGCAGGCCTTCTTTTGCGAAAAACTCCGAATACAGCTCAAACGACTTTGTTTGTGAGCCCAGCGAGATCATGGGATAACTGATCAGTTCTGCAAGACTCACTTTGCTTTCCAAAAGTTCCGAAAAAGCGGAACTGCACACCGCGACTTCACGGAATTTCCGGACAGTGACTTCTTCGATCATGGCGGAGGGCAGGGTGGGGGTTGTCACGACCGCAATGTCCGCTATGCCGTTTTTGATGGCGTCGATCGCCTGCGGCGTCGAATGATTGCTGATTTTAAGCCGTATGCCCGGGTAAAGCGTACGGTACTGTTTTAACACGGGCAAAAGGACGCAATGCAGGGCAATTTCGCTTGCCGCAACGAAAACCGATCCCTTTTCAAGATTGCGGCTTTCTATTATCTCCGCTTCTCCCGCCTCAATATTTTCAAGTGCTATCTGTATATGCGTAAAGAGTTTTTCGCCTTCTGGCGTCAGTTTCATTCCGCGATTGTTACGGATAAAAAGCGGACAACCGAGTTCGCTTTCCAATGTTTTTATGGCACGCGTTAGGTTCGGCTGATTGCTCAGTAGGATTTTGGCCGCCTGCGTGATATTTCCGTATTTGGCAACATAATAAAAAATCCGGTAATAGTCATAGCTGATGTACATTCCGCGCCTCCGTCTGCCATTCATTTTTAACATGACGGCCATGTAAAATAAAGATTTTACACATGCCGGCTGTTGGATTATACTATGCGTGTAAAGAAAAGTCAAGCGTGAATTCGTGATTTTTATAACTTTATAAAGTAGGTGTCAAAAATGAAAAACACAATCATATGTATCGGCAGACAGTACGGAAGCGGCGGACGCGAGGTCGGTGAAAAACTGGCGGAGCGGCTCGGCGTAGTTTGTTATGACAAATTGCTGGTCGGAAAAACAGCAAAGGAGGCGGGACTTTCCACGGAAACTGTGGAAAACGACGAAGAAAAGCCTATTGGTCTATGCGAGATGGTTTCGGGCAATCCGTTCGCGGACAGCGCCCTGCTCGGCGCGGCGTTTTATTCCGAGAAACAGCGGGTATTTGAAGCCGAGAGCAAGACCATACTGAAAATTGCGGAGAAGGGACCCTGCGTGATCATCGGCCGTTGCGCTTCGTCGATTTTGCGCAGTGCGGGTTATGACGTCCTGTCGGTATTCGTCTATGCGGATATGGACGATCGCGCGGCACGGATAGCGGAAAGAAACCACATCAGCACGAAGGCGGCAATCCGTAAGGCCGATAAGGTCGATCGTATGCGGAAAAAATATTTTGATTTTTATTCGGAAACCCCATGGGGCGAACCGACAAGTTACGATCTGATGATATCTTCCAGCCGCTACGGAATCGACGGTACGGCAGATGTGATTGCCAAAGCGGTCGCCGGCAAAACGTGAGGCGTCGGGATGGAAATTACATTTGAACTTACGGCACATATCTGTGTTGCCATCGCCGCAGCGATTCTTTTATGGAATCTTATACATAAAACAGAGAAGCGCGAATCTTTCGTTCCTATGATTTTCGCGACCGCCGGGATCGGACTTCTCACAGTCGCGGTGGCCGCAGGTATCTGCGGGGCACATGCTTCCGCTATTATCGGCACCCTCGTATTTTTTCTTTTCTATACAGGATTTCTGCTTATTTTCCCGGCAGAAAAGCGGAGGATGATGACAAATGAATAAAGATCTGACCGTCGGAAAGCCTGAAAGCGTTCTTTGTAAGTTCTGTCTTCCGCTTTTCGGCAGTATTATTTTTCAACAACTTTACAACATAGCGGACAGTTTTGTCGCGGGAAAATTCATTGGGGATAATGCGCTCGCGGCGGTGGGAAACAGTTATGAGATTACGCTGATATTCATTGCGTTTGCTTTTGGTTGCAATATCGGCTGTTCCGTGCTTGCGGCACAGTTTTTCGGCGCCAAGCGCTATAAAGATCTCAAAAGCGCCGTTTATACCGCGCTGATTTCCAGTGCGGTAATCTGTGCGGTACTGATGGCGGTCGGCATGGTCTTCTGTGACGGGCTTCTGCGGCTGATCAAAACTCCCGAAGAGGTCTTCGCAGATTCCAAACTGTATCTTGACATCTATATTCTCGGTCTGCCGTTTGTTTTCCTTTACAATGTGGCGACGGGAATTTTCTCGGCGCTCGGCGACTCAAAAACGCCTTTCATTTTTCTTGCCTGCTCGTCCCTTTCCAATATCGGGATGGATATTCTGTTTGTTACCGCGTTCAATATGGGCGTCGCGGGCGTGGCATGGGCAACGTTTTTGTGTCAGGGCGTGAGTTGTGTACTGGCGCTGATTGTGGTGTTCCGCAGATTCCGTACCATCAGGACAGAAGGAAAAATCACTGTTTTCTCATGGCAACACTTCGGCAGTTTTGCCGTGGTCGCGGTGCCGAGCATCCTGCAACAGAGTTTTATCTCCGTCGGCAACATCGTGATCCAGAGCGTTATCAACGGGTTCGGCCCGGCAGTCATGGCCGGTTATTCCGCTTCGGTCAAACTGAACAACATGGTCATCACTTCACTGACTACGTTTGGCAACGGTATTTCCAATTTCACGGCGCAGAATCTCGGCGCGGCAAAGTACGACCGTATCAGGGCGGGTTTCCGTGCGGGACTGAAATTGGTGTGGGCGCTGTGTATTCCGCTCGTTTTGCTTTATGAATTCGCGGGGAAGTGGCTTGTATATATTTTCCTTGAAAGTCCGACGGGAGCGGCCATGGACACGGGCGTATTCTTCCTGCGCATCGTTTCGCCGTTTTATTTCATCGTTGCGGCAAAACTTGTTTCGGACGGTATTCTGCGCGGTGCGGGCATGATGAAGAAGTTCATGGTTGCTACATTCACAGACCTTGTTCTGCGCGTGGCTCTGGCGGAAATTCTTTCCCGCACGGCCCTCGGAACAACGGGAATCTGGCTCTCTTGGCCGATAGGCTGGACAATAGCGGCGGTTCTTTCCATCACTTTTTACGCTACCGTCAAATGGCAGCAAAAAGGACAGAAAACAGAAGCGCCGGATTATGTAAAGCATTGAATGGCCGAAGCCGCTATAACGGTTCCGATATCTTCATCAATACAGACAGCTCTTTCCGCAATCTCTTCGGGACAAAACGTTTCGCCGCGGTTGACGCAGGCGTAGACCGCACATGGATTTTCCGCCGTCATCTGCCAGAACGGATATTTGATGATGGCAGGTGTGTTATACCCCACGCCGAGTTCAAGAAACAGAATTCTTTGCCCCTTGCGGGTACATAGAAAGTTCGTGTACCGTTCGGCCGCTCTGCGCCACCCTTCGTCCTCGACAAAACGGTCGTCCGAACGCAGATTCATTGTCGCATATTTACCGCAATGCGGGCAACGGGGAACAAGTCCGGATGGAATTTTCATGTTCTTCTGCTCGTCGACCATCTGACGGATAACCGCTTCATTGTCAAAGGTTTCCTGACAGCAGGGGGCACTGCACTGAAAAAGTCCGTAATCTCCCTGTGTGTAGAACAGCCGCTTTTTATCAAAGCCGGCCTTTTGAAAGCAGTGATCTACATTGGTCGTAATGATGAAATAATCTTTGTTTTGAACAAGTTCCAAAAGTGCGGAATACACCGGTTTCGGTGCGTCCGCATAGCGGTTGATAAGAATGTACCGGCTCCAGTATGCCCAGTACTCCTCGGGCGTTTTATAAGGATAGAATCCGCCGGAATACATGCCGCGAAACCCGTATTTTTCACCGAAATCGGCAAAATACCGTTGAAAACGTTCACCGTCATAACTGAAACCCGCCGAGGCGGAAAGTCCCGCGCCCGCGCCGATGACAACGGCGTCGGCAGAGGCGATCTCATGCTTCAGCCTTTTGATTTTATCCGAGAAGTTTTCGGTAGATTCTGTAGTCCCGGTCTTTATAAACATTGAATATCACCTTGATTTTGCTTCCTGTATCCGCCTTATAGTTTTTTACTGTCTGAATCGCCGTTTCGGCCGCCATCTCGTTCGGGAAATGAAACTCCCCAGTGGATATACAGCAGAACGCGACGCTTTCCAGGTTCTTTTGATCGGGAGCAAGTGGAAATTGCTTATTATCCGCAACCTGCGCGCCCGCCCGTGGATATTCAACGAACTGCGCCGCGACCTTGAGGGTATCAGCCAGAAGGTGCTGACCGACAGCCTGCGTGAAATGGAGGCGGACGGCATCATAACGCGAACCGTCTATCCCGAGGTTCCGCCGCGGGTGGAGTATGCGTTGTCCGGGCTTGGGGAAACGTTGGGGCCAATCCTTGACGCCATGGCAAAATGGGGAACGGATTATAAGAACGCCTGACGCATTTGCCCGCTTTTTATCGGAAATGGCCGCGTAAATCGCCCGCATGTGAAAACAGGCGGCGACGGGCAATACAGAATATCCTGTTCGGCAGGGACGGAAATTCCGGCAACCGTAAGAGGTTTTAACGCTCTTACGGGAGATGAGGGTGGACCCGGAACGGGAAAAAATACCTGCGCGGGCAAAACGGATTCAAGGAGAATCATGATGAAAGTCATAAAAGAACAGCGTCCTGCCGGCGCCGACGTCCTGATCATGCCGTACGGCACAGAATATCGGACAGAAGTTTTGTCGTTGATCCTGCATATTCAGAATGATGAAGCCAAAATCAATTTGTCGTTGGAAGAACAGCCGGATCTGCAATGTATATCCGAAAGTTACAGAACGCCGGGCGGGGAATTCTGGATAGCGATTGCGGACGGACATGTTGTCGGGACGATCGGACTGATGACGAAAAACAACGGCTGTGCGGTAATGAAGAAATTTTTTGTGGAGCAGGCCTACCGTTCCCGTCATATCGGGGAAAAACTGTATGAAACGCTTCTGGCGTTCGCCGCAGGGAAGGGCGTGCGACATATTATTCTGGATACGCCCTCCGTCGCCAAAGTCTCTCATCGGTTTTACGAGAGGGCGGGTTTCAGAATCATTTCAAAAGAGGAATTGCCGACGGATTACGATTACCCTGACCGGGATTCTTTATTGTATATGCTGGATATGTAACCGATTTCCATACAGCGTACGACGGCGTTGCCGACGGATACGCCGATCGCCGTGAACCGGGCAACAAAAAACACCCGATCGTCAGGTGTTTTTTTGTTTTCCGTGATGCCGTCTTTTCGGGAAGTACCGTGAGACGACGGCGGCATGGGTTCTTTCCGGAAAGTATGCCGCCGGCCACGGGTCAGAATTCAGAGGGATAAATGCGCCTGCATACGTCCTGTATCCGATACAAAACCGAAAAATCAAGTTGTGTGATCCGTTCCGTCATGGCGTTTTCTCCGTTTTTCGGCAATCATTTTTGCGGCGGCAAATCCCGCGACGATCAGGATTCCCAGTAAAAAGAATCCGGGGTGCGTATTCTTAAGATTCAGCGGCGGAAGCGGTTCCGCGAGCGTTGTCGGCCCCATCACAACCGCAAAGAGCGAGCCGACCATGAGGCCGAGAATGACCGAAACCGTTGCGCTCCGATAGCGGTTCAGCAGGTAGTGAATTCCTTTGAAGGAGCCGAAAATGCCTGCAAGCACGCCGAGGCCGAACAGGAAAAGCATGAAAAACGCGGAAAAATCAAACGAAAACAGTTGCTTCAGACCCGTAATGATCGGCATATACAATCCGAATGCAAGCAGAAGCGTGGAGCCGGAAATGCCGGGAAGAACCATGGCCGAAATCGCCAGCGCGCCGCTGACGAAAACATATAAAGCGGACGGAATATTCAGCGTTTCCGTTGATACCGAAAAATGCAGAAGACTGAGCGCGACAACCGCACCGGCGCCGGCGCCGGCGAAAAAGAACAGTATGTGCCATGGACGGCAGGCTTTCAGCGTATTCTTTTCTTCAAAAGCAATCGGCGGAACCGAGGCGGCAACCAGTCCGAGAAACAATGAACTTATTGCATAGATGTGTGTGTGGAACAATCCGGCAAGCAGACTCACGGACAGCGCCATGCCGCAGCCCCAACTGATGCCGAGCCGAAAAGAAACCGCAGAGACCGGCGGCGGAGCATGCTGTCCTTACCGATGATATTTCCGAATGAACCGATAAAATGATCGTATTCTCCCGCGAAAAAAGCCACTGTTCCGTCGGAGACTCCGGGAACACTGTCCGCCAGCGCCATGAAAAATCCGCAGATTGCGGTTTTGATTGATTTCATCATATCGGAAGCCCTTTCTTTGTTATGTCTTTTCAAAATAAAGTTTCAGGTCGGAATACGGGACGTGCTTTCACATTGACAGATATAAGGACGTGTTTTCGGCGATGTTCGTATGTCCGGCCGGTTACGTACGGCACAATATGCTGTCAAAAGTCAGGCAGAAGCCGGATCACACGCGTCGTGTGCCCGGATTTCCACCGTTCTGCCGCCGAGATTTTCATAAATACGGTGGGAGATGGAGAGAACGGTGCGCCCTTGCGAGGCACGGCGCAAAGCCTCCAGTACGCGCGCTTCGGTTTCGGCGTCGAGATTCGCCGTGATTTCGTCGAGTAAAAGCACGGCGGGATTCGCCGCCGCGGCGCGCGCAATGGACAGAAGCTGCCATTCTCCCTGCGAAAACATGCCGTCCGTGCATACGGTGGCATAACCGTCGGGAAGCGACAGAACGGCGTCGTCAATGCCGGCAAGCTTCGCCGCGTCCCGTGCCATTTTTTCGGTGACGCGCGGATCGCCGAGCGTGATCTGGTCAAGTACCGTACCCGGCACGCGGGAAAAATGCTGTTCGACGCAACCGATACAGGAGCGGCGTTCGCCGTCGGTAATATCCGAAACGTTCACTCCGCCGACGGTGACGGCCCCCGATCCGGGGCGGTACAGTCCGAGCAAAAGACGGAAAACCGTGCTTTTTCCCGCCCCCGTTCTTCCTACCAGTGTGACCTGTTCTCCCTCTTTCACCGTCATGGAAAAATCGCACAGAACGGGTTTTTCACCGTATCCGAATGTCACATGAGAGAACACAACGTCACCGTGCGCGGTATGACCGCTGTCTTTCGGAACGGAGCGTTCGGGTTGGGCGAGGAACGCGTCGATCCGTCTGACCCCCGCCATAGCCGACTGAATGGTCTGTATCTCCATACCGAGGCTTTCGATCGGCGAAAAGATGCGCGATATGTAGTTGATTACGGCGACCGATGTGCCGACGGACATGCCGAAAAGCGTGAGGATCTCCGCTTTACCGGAAGCGGACAACAGCATGACAATGCCGACCACCGCGGCATTCAGAAGCAGAACTACCGGGGAGTAGAGGGCGTCGTAAAAATTCGTTTTTTCCACGGCGGCATAACTTTCGCCGATGCGCCGGTCATAGCGGCGTTCCATATAGTCTTCTATTCCGAGCGCGCGTACGGTGCGTATGTTGCGCAGGGTTTCCGGCACCTGCCCGGATACGGCGGCGACGGCACGGCGGTTGTCAAGCTGAGCGGCGAGAATTTTCTTCTGTACATACCTTGTAAAAACGGCGAAAAACGGCAGGATCAACAGTAAAATGAGCGCAAGTCCCGTGTTTTTCACGGCAATGACCGCCAGAATGGATACAATACGGCAGGCGTCCGCCGCCATGCTGATGATGCCGGAGGTAAACAGCGCTTCTACCGTGTCCACATCGCCCGAAAAGCGCGCGGCCACCTCGCCGGGATTCTGATCGACCAGTGTGCTTGCCGGCAACCGCAAGAGTTTTCCTGACATTTCGGAGCGCAGGGCATGGGTCATTTTCTGACCGAAAAGTACCAGAAGCGTTTCCTGCGCCGAGGAGAGAACCCCCTCCAGCGCAAGGCTTCCGAAATAAAGAATAACGGCGGTAAATGCCAGCGGAAGTCCCCCCGTAAGACGGTCGATCACGCGGGCAAGAAGTAACGGAGGTACAAGAGACGCCGCCACGGATCCTCCTACGCAAAGAAGCGTCCCTGCGGTGAGAAAGGGGTGCGATACTGCCGCTGTACGGACGGCGGTAAATACGCCTGCCTTACTTTTTTTCTTCATTTTGTTCACCGCCTGTCTGACTTTCATAAAGCCGGCGGTATGCCGGAACGGATGCGAGCAGTTCGTCATGAGTGCCGACGGTCGTTTTTCCGTCTTCCATAAATATGATCCGGCGCATCAGCGGAAAATGATACAGCCGATGGGAAATGAGGAAAACCACTTTGTCTTTTGCATATTCCTGCAAATTTTCAAATACCGCGTCTTCGGTTTTACGGTCAAGCGCGGAAAACGGATCGTCGAGAATCAGTACAGGGCGGGGGTGTGCAAGCGTTCTTGCCAGTGCCAGCCGCTGTGCCTGACCGCCGGAAAGGCGCGTACCGCTGCTGCCGATTACGGTGTCGATTCCGTTTTCCATGGCAAGCGCTTCGTCTTTCAGCGCGGTGGCGGCAAGATAGCGCATGGGATCCTGTTCACTGCCGCAGAGAACGTTGTTTTGCAGCGTATCGGCGCTGAGTTCGGGGTCGTGTCCCAGGTACCCGACGGTGGCGGCGATTTCGCGCGGGGTAAGCGCGGACAGTTCCTTTTTACCGAAGCGAACCGAACCGCCGTAAGGTTCTTCGCATAGGAATACGCGTCCGAATGTGGATTTTCCGCAGGCCACGGGGCCGGTCACGCCGATAATATCGCCGGGATGCGCCGTCAGCGAAAGACCCGAAAAAATCGGTTCGTCTCCGTAAGAGAAAGAAAGATCGTCAAGAGTCACGTCGTCGGGGCGCGGTATTTCAGGAGCTTTCAGCGGCTCCGGCATTTTCATCAGCGGCCGGATCCGCTTCCACGAAACCTCGGCTTTCTGAACGGAGTTGAACAGTTTCGCCACTTTGGAGGATTTGACCGTCAACTTTGTGAAGCATGACAGAAAGGTGGTGAAAGCCGCAATGTCCCATACATTCCAGCCGGTTCCGAGTACATTTTTCGCACCGAACCACAGGATGAATAACACGCCTGCTTCCGACGCCACGAGATACAGGGGCGGTAAGGCGGACTGCCACACGTTGGAACGCACGGCGGTCTTTTCATAGTTTTTCAGCGCGTCTTCATATCGCTCCGCTCTTGTGTCTTCACAACCGTATATGCGATAGGTCACGGCGTTTTCCGCACGATCCAGCGTTGCGGTGCTCAGCGCTCCCGCCGCTTTTTTATAGGCCGCTCCCGCACGTTGTACCGGTTTTTTCATTCGTGCCGCGCAAAAGTAGGATACGGGGGTAAAAATCAGACAGAGCAGTGCAAGCCGTCGGTCATAGATAAACAGCATGACCGCGTAGCCGATCAGCGCCACGCCGGTGTCAAACACTTCGGTGGTGAACTTGCGCATACCCTCCACACAGTCATCTACATCGGAGATGGCTTTTGTCATCAGTTCGCCGGCGCCCTCTTTTTCTAAAGACCCCCGATTCTGACGTAAAAGATTGGCGTAAAGGATGCCTTTCATCCGGCGGTTGATATTGTTCGCAAAACGGCGGACATAGAAGCGTTTTACAAACCTCGCCGCCTGTACCGTCAGCGTGACGGCAAGGTAGAGGAGCACCAGCATTGCCATTTTGGCGGCGGTTTCGTTTCCGCCGAGAATGTCGGCAAGGCACTGGACAAGCCACCCCTCGAACCACGGAGCCGCAAGCAGACCGACATTAGAAAGCAACCCGGAGAGTGTGACAAAAGTCAGCGAGAGCCATTCGACGCGGAAATAAGAACCGATTCTGTCCGGATAAAAAACTTTTTTATCTTTCATATGGATCACGGCTTTCTCCGATCATCGGTAAAGTGCGGAAATCCCGCGCGGCTTTCGGATTTAGATCGGATATACAGTTTATCCAGTATGGCCGTAAAGGTTTCTCTTTCTTCCGCCGTCAGGGCGGCGGTCAGATATTCGTAAAAGGAGGCTTCAATCTCCGCCTTGGAGGATTTCATCGCTTCCGCCTTTTCGGTAGGAAACAGAAGCTGACTGCGCTTGTCGTTCGGGTCGTTTTCGCGTATAAGATAGCCCTTTGTTTCAAGATTTTTGGTTCTCCGCGCGATGGCGGCTTTGTCTGCATGCAGTATTTCCGTGAGTTTTGCCTGCGTGCAACGGGGGTTATGGCGCAGGGCATGGATCAGGTCGATTTCCGCCGTGCCCACGCCGTCTTCGCGCAATGTAATCAGAACCAGTTTTTCCGCCTCGCGTGCAATTTTCGTGATTTTCCGTTCCGTAATATCCATAGATTCCTCCTCGACGGCATTTTGGTTGTATGTACATCGTTGTATATACACCCGTTATAGCACGAAAAAATAAAATGTCAAGACGGTTATGAAAAAAAGAGGAACAAAGTGTGATTGCCGACGGAATGAACGGCATAGCGGCGCCCGACGCATCTATGGCGGAAATATTTGCCAGACACTGTTTTTCCGGCTTTTTATGCTTTATTCTTCTTTGCCGGTTGCGCGCCCGATTTGTTTCGATAATATTAAACGTATTATTCCGGGCGGTGTTTTTGATTTTTTAAAGATTTGTCATCGCCGGTGCCCGACAGCATAGTCCGAAAATCCGATTCCGCAAGCGGGGCAGAGGCATAAAATACATATTTTCGGGCACTCTGTACATGAAGAAAAAAAGGAGTCATAACATGAAAATATTATTTTATGATACAAAACCCTACGATGAAGAATCCTTCGGCAAGGTATTGCCGCGTTATCCCGACGTGACGGTGGATTTCCTCAAAACGGATATTACGGAAAAAACCGCTTCGCTTGCGGACGGTTATGACGCAGTGTGTGTGTTTGTGGCATCCGACGTCAACGGAAAGGTGATCGAAAAACTTGCGTCCTGCGGCGTAAAACTGATTCTGCTTCGTTGCGCCGGATTCAATAACGTCGATCTCGGAAGTACGGAAAAACACGGCATTACGGTGATGCGCGTTCCCGGATATTCTCCGGAAGCCATCGCCGAGCATGCGTTGGCGCTGGCGTTTGCCGTCAACAGACATATTCACAAAGCCTATATCAAAGTACGCGAAAACAATTTCAGTCTTCTCGGCCTGACGGGCATCAATTTTCACGGAAAGACTGCCGGGATTGTGGGAACCGGCAAAATCGGCGCCGCCATGTGCCGTGCGTGTCACGGACTCGGTATGCAGGTGATTGCTTATGATAAATATAAGAATCCCGCGTTGCCGTTCGTATCTTATGTGGAACTTACGGATCTTCTGGAACGCAGCGATCTCATCTCTCTGCATTGTCCCCTCACGGAAGAAACCTATCATATGATCGATTTTGCCGCCATTGAAAAAATGAAAGACAATGTTATCCTTGTCAATACTTCGCGCGGCGCTCTGATAAGCACCGATGATCTGATACGCGGTATTCGTATGCATAAATTTGCCGGCGTGGGGCTTGACGTCTATGAAGAGGAGCAGGAAAACGTATTTGAAAACCGTGAGGACGACATTCTCGAAACGTCGGTAACGGCACGTCTTCTTTCTTTCCCGAATGTCATTGTCACTTCGCATCAGGGATTCCTTACCGAAGAGGCGCTTGCCGCCATCAGCGATACCACGCTGGGGAATGCGGTCGGATTTTTTAACGGCGATCCTGCAAAGGAAAACATTGTCCGCCCGGAAATTGTCATACAAAAAGCATAATATGTAAACGATACTTTTTATTTTAAGCGGAACAGATGCGCTGTGTCGTATCTGCTCCGCATTTTTTTGTCGCCGGAAAATCCCCGGCGGCATATGGTAATAAAGAAAGGAGAGGTCTATATGAAACGACGTTTTTTACAACCATATCGTATTACCGACCGCGGAGGTGAACCGGCCGTAATCCCGCTTAGGCGGGAATGTCTTTTCAACCGGGATTTCCGGTCGACCGTGTATACCGGCGGTCATTTTCAGGTGACGCTGATGTGTATACCTGCAGGAGAGAGTATCGGTTCGGAAACGCATCCGCATACCGATCAGATGTTGTATATAGAAAAGGGATATGCCCGGATAGAAATGGGAGAAACGGAAAACGGCCTGAACTACCGGTTCCATGCGACGGCGGGCGACGCCGTTTTTGTTCCTGCCGGTACATATCATAATATTTATAACATTGGGTCGTCTTCTCTGAAACTCTTTTCGGTGTATGCACCGCCGCAACATCCGTTCGGCACCGTGCATGAGACAAAAAGAGAAGCGGAGGAAGCGGAGAAAAACGAAAACGCACAGCATTGAGGCGCATCTGTCATGAAAAAAGCGGGGCGGATATTTTATCCGCCCCGCTTTTTTCAAACGGTTTATTCGATGGATTTCAGAGAAGACGTCATGTCCACACGGTCAAGTTTCCGCGACATCACAAGGTTGATGGCGACGGCGAACAGCATGGTCAGAACGAATGCGAGCAGGTAACTTGTACCGGCTACACGCGTTTCAAAGTGCACCTGGTCAATTCTGATCTGTGACATGACAAACGCATGCAGAAGTTTGCCGAGCGGCAGACCGACGACGGCTCCCATTGCCGTCAGTACGATGATCTCGCGGAAAATATAGGCGATGACTTCAAGGCGGTTAAAACCGAGAACCTTGACCGTGGCGATTTCGCGCACACGTTCCGCTATATTGATATTGGTCAGATTGTAAATGACGACAAAGGCCAGCGCCGCGGCGCATATCACGACAAACCAGACGATGCCTTCGATACTGCGGAGAGAAGAGTCCACGCGGGCGATAACTTCTTCGGTGGCGGTGAGACGGAGAACGCCGTCCGTACCGCTGATGCGCGCCGTGAGCAGTGCGGTATCCGCTGTTTTTGCGGCCGTCAGCCACAGGGTGTTGTTCCGGAAACTTTCGCCGGTGACAAGCGGCACGTCGGCCGGTGAAAACAGAATATAGTTGTATATAAAGTTGTCGAACACACCGGAAACGGTAAAGAAATGCGGCGTCATATCGCGCCCCGGAACCGTTATCGTGTCGCCGGAGCGTACGCCGAGCGCGTCTGCCACGCCGCGGCTGAGAAGCACTTCGCCCGCACCGGGGTAGGCGTAGACGGTTTTACCCGTATGCGTGTGGAAAAATGCGGAGAAACGGTCGCTTTCCGACGCGACAAGGTAGACGGTTTTCTGTTTATCACCGAACCGGACATCGACAGAGGTTTCGTACAGGAGAACGCCGTCGTCGATTTCCGCGTCTGCAAGAAGCGTTTCGCGGACGGATTCCGCGTCCTCTTCGCGCAGGCGTAATTCATAGTCGAGCGTCTGAATTTCACTGTACTGGAAATTAACGATGTTTTGTATGGAGTCTCTGATGCCGAACCCGGTCACAAGCAGCGCGGTACAGCCGCCGATGCCGAAAATCATCATGAAAAGGCGGTTTTTGTAGCGGAAAATATTGCGTGCCGAAACCTTGTGCAGAAAGGAAAGACGGCTGAAGAGCCACGGCATGTATTCGAGAAAAATTTTCTTTCCGACCCGCGGCGCTTTCGGCCGGCATATCGCGGCCGGCATCTCGGAAAGTTCTGCGTGACAGGCAATGGCGGCGGCGCCTGCGGCGCAACCGTTGGCAATGAGAAAACAGAGAATGAAGAGGGAGGGGCGGAACACGTAAACGATCTCGCGGAAGCCGTACATGATGTTGTAAACCGACCATATAATGCGCGGTACGGCGAAACTTCCCGCCATGTAGCCGATGCCCCAGCCGAGCGTGGCGGCAAAGGCGGCATAGAGCACAAACCGCATGGCGATGGCCGTATCGGAGAAACCGAGGGAGGTCAGCGTGCCGATTTCACCGCGGTTTTCCTCCACCATACGCGTCATGGTCGTGGTGGATACAAGAATGGCAACGAGCAGGAAAAGCAGGGGAAAGACAATGGAGATCGCGGAAACGATGGAGCGGTCGTTGTCAAAGCAGGCATAACCCGTGTTTTCGCTCCTTGTCAGCGTAAAGAGAACGGGAGAGGGGAGCGCGTCGATTGCGGCATAGGCGTCGTCGATCTCCGCGTGTGCGGCGTCGAGTTTTTCCCGCACCGCGGCAAGTTCGGCGGCCTTTTCGTCTTTCAGTGCGCCGGTAAGAATTCCGGCCGCGACGGCGGCGTCAAAGTGTTGCTTTTTTTCGTCGTACAGTTTTTCTTTGTCGGAGAGTTCTTTTTCTTTCGGCGCGATTTCGGCACGCGCGGCATTTTTCACCGATTGGAAGCGTTCCTCGCCGACTTCCGCAAGAAGGGATTCGACCGTCGGTTTCAGCGAATTTACTTTGTCATCGTATGCGCGGCTGTAAGCCTTTTCATGAATATCGGCACGGATAAACGCTTCTTCGTATATATTCGATGTGAAAGCGTCTTCCGTGAGATAGACGAATCCGGCGGACGAACCGTTGCCGAGGGCGGTCGTTCCGCGCTCAAAGTTCAGATACAGCGGGGAATTCACAAATCCCACAACCAGATATTCCTTTGCGGAAAATCCGTTCAGTGTGTCTTCTTCATTGGCGTCGGAAAGGACGATATGTTCACCGATGGCAATGCGCGAGGCTAGGCGGGTATCCAACACACATTCGCCGCTGTTCTGCGGCAGGCGGCCGCTTTTTACGACCGGCGTATTGACGCCGTCCGTCAGACTGTGGATTTTAACGGCCGCTTCGCCGTCGGAAAACAATACGAGCGCTTCGGACAGGTGCGATCCGACGGCGGTGATGCCGTTCTGTTTATTGAGATCGGTAATGTTTTTCTTTGAAAATCCGTAAGTGGATACAAGACGGAAGTCGAAAAATTGCGTTTCGTCAAGATACGTTGCCGCCGTTTCGGTCATGGCGGGTTCGGTAAGCCGGAGACCGGCAAAAAAACCGATACCGAGCGCCGTTATCATGAAAATGGCGAAAAAACGGCCGAAACTTTCGCCGATCTTACGCATGGCGGAAATGGCGAATACCGATTTTTTTACCATTCTATTTCCTCCACCGGCGTTGCGGACTCATTCAGCGTAATGCTCTCGATACCGCCGTTTTTCATGCGGATCACGCGGTCGGCCATGGCTGTCAGCGCGGCATTGTGCGTGATGATGATGACGGTCATGCCGTTTTTGCGGCACATGTCCTGAAGCAGTTTCAGAACGGCTTTGCCGGTCTTGTAGTCGAGCGCACCCGTCGGTTCGTCGCAGAGAAGGAGTTTCGGACGTTTGGCAATGGCGCGCGCGATCGCCACGCGTTGCTGTTCGCCGCCCGAAAGCTGGGAGGGGAAGTTGTGCTTCCGATCGCCGAGGCCGACCAGTTCCAGCGCTTCGCCGGCGTCAATGGGATCGGGGCATATTTCCGCCGCGAGTTCCACATTTTCTTCCGCCGTCATGTTCTGGATCAGATTGTAAAACTGAAAGACAAATCCGATGTCGTTGCGACGGTATTCGGTGAGATCGCGTTTGCTTTTTTCGGAAATATCCTTGCCTTCAAGACGGATATGCCCCGTGGTCAATGTGTCCATGCCGCCGAGAATATTGAGAAGCGTGGTTTTTCCGGCGCCGCTCGGTCCGACGATAACGCACAGCTCGCCGCGTTCCACGGTGAAATTCACATTGTCGAGCGCGCGGATTTCCACACTGCCCATGTGGTAGACTTTGCTGACGTTTTTGAAAACAACGAATCCTTCGTTGGTTTCAGACGGGGTATTGTTCATACGGATTCCTCCTTGTCTGCGGGAATGGCGGAATATCCTACGTGCCGCAGAAGATATTTTTGACGGAAATTCCGCCGGTAAAGCCACCGATACCGTTACTGCGAAGAATACGGTGGCAGGGGATATAAAGCAGGATCGGATTTTTATCGGGAGCGTTACCGGTTGCACCGGCCGCGCGGGGAAACGCCCCGGCGGTCATTTCTGTATTTTCATGAAACGTGCCGGCCGTGACGGGAATATACGGCGTTCCGAAAAAACATATGAGTATAATAAGGCAGAAGCTATATAGTCTTTTTTACTACATACAGTATACAGGAAATTTTCTCCGAAATCAAGAGGAACGCCTGTGAATTTATTGTGAACAGTTGGCTGTCCGCACGGGAAAAAGCGAAGAGAAAGAAGACGGTTTTTCGCTCTTTACTCTTCGCTTTTCTTTTATAATGTAAAGTATTATTTACATTTATATAGTTTATATTATATAGTCGTGGGGCGCCGCGTTTTTCATCAGGTCGGCAATCGTGATGCCGTCAAAGTACGCATTTGTCAGGTCGTAATACTTTTTCCACATCGGAAGCGTGCGACATTCTCCCGCACGGTCGCACGGATCGGCATTTGCGGCAAGACAGGCAACGGGGGCAAGGTCGCCCTCGGTGAGCCGCAGAATCTCCCCGACCGTATAGGCGTCCGGTTCGCGGCAGAGGCGATAGCCGCCGCCTTTGCCGTGAAGTCCGTCGACAAGATGTTCCTTTGAGAGAACAGGCATGATTTTTTCCATGTACTTCAGAGAGATGTTCTGTCGTTCGGCGATCTCTTTCATCGGTATATAAGCGCCGTTCCTGTGTTCCGCAAGATCAATCATAACCCGGATGGCGTACCGGCCGCGTGTGGAGATCATGCTTTTCCCTCCTCACCGGCAGGCGTATCCGGCGCGGGGGCAATGGTGCCTCCGCCGAGTACGGTATCGCCGTCGTACAGTACGGCGGCCTGCCCCGGGGTTACGGCTCTTTGCGGTTCGTCGAAACGGATCCGTACCGCGCCGTTATCGCACGGTGTGGCAACGGCGGGTTGTTCCTGCTGGCGGTAACGGATCTTTGCTTTGCAGCGGACGGGCGATGCGGGCGTATCTCCGCTGATCCAGTGGAAGTCGCGTACATACACATCGCGTGAAAACAGATGCTCCGATGGTCCGAGGACGACGGTGTTTTCCTTCGGATTTATGCGCAGGACGTAGAGTTTTTCCGGCGACGAAATACCGAGACCTTTATGTTGCCCGACGGTATAATGAATGATGCCTGCATGACGTCCGAGAATATGTCCCTCCTCGTCCGTGAAATTGCCGGGTGAGGATTTTTTCCCCGTATGCAATTCGATTACGGCGGCGTAATTCCCGTCGGGGACGAAGCAGATGTCCTGACTGTCCGGCTTTTCGGCATTCAGAAAACCGCCCTCGCGGGCAAGATCGCGCGTTTCCGTTTTGCACAGTTCGCCGAGCGGGAAGAGCGTTCGCGCCAGTTGTTTTTGGGTCATGGAATAGAGGACATAGCTCTGATCTTTGGAGGGGTCGGCCGCTTTTTTCAGGAGATACTTGCCGTCCTTATAATCAATGCGTGCATAGTGGCCGGTGGCAATGTGGCTGCAACCGAGCAGGTCGGCGCGGGAAAAAAGTTTGTCGAATTTCATATAACGGTTACAGTCTATGCAGGGATTCGGCGTTTCGCCCCGGCAATAACTGCATACGAATTTGTCGATAATCTTTTCTCTGAAATCGTCCGAAAAATTGAAAACGTGGTAGGGCATATGCAGACGATAGGCCACAAGCCGCGCGTCTTCCACATCGTCAAGCGAGCAACAGGTGTGCGTGCGGGAAATACCCGCGTCCTCGTTATTATAAAGTTTCATGGTGCAGCCGATACAGGTGTGACCGGCATCGCAAAGCAGTTTGGCAGCGACTGAGGAATCCACCCCGCCGCTCATGGCAACAAGTATTTTCATAATTTCTCCTGAGATAAAATCGGCGGATAAGCGCGGCATTACCGCATTGTCGGCGTCCGGGCCGACCGAAACACAGCCGGACGATCAGTCGGCAAACAGCGGCGTGGATAAATAACGGTCGCCGGTGTCGGGGAGCAGAACAACAATCGTTTTGCCCTCGTTTTCCTTGCGTTTGGCCACTTCGATTGCTGCAAAGAGCGCCGCGCCGGAAGAGATACCGACAAGAACGCCTTCGCGTTTTCCGACCATTTTTCCTGTTTTGAAAGCGTCGTCGTTGTCCACGGCGATAATTTCATCGTAAACGGCGGTATCCAGAACGTCGGGAACAAACCCGGCGCCGATTCCCTGAATCTTATGGGGACCGGCAATCCCGGTGGAAAGGACGGCGGAGGTCTTCGGTTCCACGGCCACGATTTTTACTTCGGGCTTTACGGATTTCAGATAGTGTCCGATCCCGGTGATGGTGCCGCCCGTGCCGACGCCCGCGACAAAATAGTCAACGGAACCGTTGGTATCGCGGAATATTTCGGGGCCGGTGTGTTCAAAGTGCGCTTTCGGATTGGCCGGATTCACGAACTGGCCGGGTACAAAACTGTTCGGGATTTCTTTCTGAAGTTCGTCGGCTTTGGCAATGGCGCCTTTCATGCCTTTCGCGCCGTCGGTAAGGACAAGTTCCGCGCCGTATGCTTTCATCAGCTGACGGCGTTCGACGGACATGGTTTCGGGCATAACAATGATGATGCGGTAGCCTCTTGCGGCGGCAACCGAGGCAAGACCGATACCGGTGTTGCCGGAGGTCGGTTCGATGATGACAGAACCCGGTTTCAGCAGTCCTTTTTCTTCGGCATCGTCAATCATCGCTTTGGCGATTCTGTCTTTTACGGAACCCGCCGGATTGAAATATTCCAGTTTGGCGAGAATTTTCGCTTTCAGATCCAATGCTTTTTCAATGTGCGTCAGTTCAAGAAGGGGGGTGTTGCCGATTAATTGGTCGGCGGAAGTATATACGTTTGCCATAGCAATATCTCCTTAATATATAAAAAATATGTCGATCATGTCGGAAATCGTTTTGCTTCTGTCGGAAGCACGCCGGAAAAGACCTTGCCGTTTTCTTTTGTTTCAGGTATTCCGACGGTTTTGTTCGCCGATCGGAAAGCGCGGAAAATTTACGCGAGGGATATTTCGATCAAAAAGGGAAAGCACCGTGCTTTTCTTATTTTGTTTACCGTCACACCCGACATCGAAAAAAGACAAGCGGATTTATATACAGCATAAAAGTACCGTAAGGCAAACGCCTTTTTCCTTTCTACCACCTACCGAGTGGTTTGGTAGTATTATACTGCGCCGCAGGAGATTTGTCAATAGGTTTTTCCGAAAAATTCAAAATAAAAACGGAGCCGTCGGAAGGCGGCTCCGTCTGGTTATTCGTGCAGGTTGGTCACCGTGTAACCGGCTTCGGCAACGGCGCTTTTCAGCGCGTCCGGCGCGGCGTCACCGGTAACGGTCGCCGTTCCGTTTTCAAGGTTCACCGTGACGGTTTTTACGCCGGGGACGGCGGAGAGTGCTTTTTCCACATGAGACACGCAATGCGCGCACATCATGCCTTGAATAGAGAGAGTTTTCATGGTATTATGCTCACTTTCCTTTACATTTTCGTGGTTATCGCTTTTGTTTTCGGGCATTTCCGTTCCGGTGCTTTTGCTGTCGGGTGCGGCTCCGCAGTTCTTTTCTTCGTCGGTCGGTCTGAAAGCAAAGAGACGCATGGCGTTGGAAACGACAAACAGAGAACTGAGGCTCATGGCCGCCGCGGAGAGCGAGGGCGTCAGGGCAAAGCCGAAAGCGGGCATCAGCACGCCGGCGGCAATCGGAATACCGATCGTATTGTAGAAGAATGCCCAGAACAGGTTTTCTTTGATGTTGCGTATGACGGAGCGGGAAAGCCGATGCGCTACCGCAACGTCCGCAAGGGAAGAACGCGTCAGAATGACATCCGCGGACTCAATGGCAATGTCGGTGCCATGACCGATGGCGATGCCGACATCGGCGCGGGCCAGCGCGGGAGCGTCGTTGATGCCGTCGCCGACCATGGCGACGCGGCGCCCTTCGCTTTGCAGTTGCCGGATATAGGCTTCTTTATCGGCGGGGAGCACTTCGGGCAGAATTTCTTCCTCGGTAAGACCGAGCGAACGGCCGACGGCACCTGCCGCGCGGCGGTTATCGCCGGTCAGCATATATACGCGGATATTCCGTTTGCGAAAAAGGGCCAGCGTATCGCAGGCGTCGGCTTTCGGCGTGTCGGCAATGGCAAGGGCGCCGACGGGAACGCCGCCGTCGGAAAAGTAGAGAACGGTTTTTCCGCATTCGGTCAGGGCGTTTTCTTCGTCCTCCGTCAAAGAGGGCGCGATGTTGTTTTCACAAAGCAGCCGGCGGTTGCCTGCAAGCAATGTTTTTCCGCCGAGCGTGACCGTAACGCCGCGGCCGGGTACGGTACGGTAATCGGCGGCGTCGGTTTTTTCCTGCGCGGCGATTCCGCGGGAGCGCGCCTCTTCGCAAACGGCGCGCGCGAGCGGATGCGTGGAATAAGATTCGATCGCGTCGGCAAACGTAAGCAAAGCAGTATCGGTGGCGCCATCGGCCGGAAGAATGTCGGTAACGGCGGGTTTTCCCTCAGTCAGCGTTCCGGTCTTATCAAATACGATCGTGTCGATCCCGGAGAGACGTTCAAGCGCCTCCGCGGTTTTTATCAGAATACCGTTGCGTGCGCTGCATCCGATGCCGACGGTGACGGCGGTAGGGGTTGCCAGACCGAGCGCGCAAGGGCAGGAGATGACCAGAACGGACACCGCGCGGGCAATCGCTGCGCCCGGCGTTCTGAAAATAAGCCACATAATAAACGTAATAAGAGAGACACCGATTACCGCGGGAACAAAATAAGCGCACACTTTGTCGGCGAGCCGCGCGATCGGTGCGGGGGAGGCGGACGCCTCCCGCACAAGGCGGACAATGGCCGAAAGCGTGGTATCTTCACCGACGGCGGTGGCACGGAAGATGAGCGTACCGTCCGTGTTGACGGTGGCGCCCGTGACTTTGTCGCCCGCGCGCTTGGTCACGGGAAGCGGCTCGCCGCTGATGCAGGATTCGTCGACGGCGGACGTGCCGCTTTCCACTGTGCCGTCCACGGGAATCCGTTCGCCGGGGCGGACAAGAAGCAGGTCGCCGACCCGCAGTTCCTTCACGGGAACGGTTTCTTCTTTTCCGTCGTTCAGCCGCGTGGCGTCGGTCGGTGTGAGGGCGATCAGTTTCCTGACGGCGTCGCCCGTTTTACCTTTTGCGCGCGCTTCAAGATATTTGCCGAGGGTGATGAGCGTCAGAATCATGGCGGCCGATTCAAAATACAGTTCCATAAGCAGACTATGAATCTGATGGGCATTATCGGAACCGGCGAACAGGGCGCGCCCCAGTAGATAAAGTACGGCGGTACTGTAAACGAACGCGGCGGTACTGCCGAGAGCGATGAGCGCATCCATAGTCGGCGCGCGATGCAGGAGCGAACGGTAGCCGCGCACGAAATAGACGCGGTTCAAAAACAGGATCGGGATAGTGAGCAACAGTTCGGTCAGGGCGAGGGACATGGCGTTCTCGGTGCCCGACAGGAAAGGAGGAATCGGTGCGCCGAGCATGTGTCCCATGGAGAGGTAGAAAAGCGGTATGAGAAAACAGAAAGACAGAATAAGACGTACGCGTACGGCGTGGTCTTCCGCATTTTTTTCTTCATCGGGATCGGAAACGGTTTCGGCGCTTTTTTTGTCTTTTGAAAAAGCGCGCGCGGCATAGCCGCTTTTTTTAACAGCGGCTTCAATCTCGTCTTCTCCGACTTTGCTTTCATCATAAATGACGGTCATGCTGTTATCAAGCAGTGCTACGGCGCAGGAAGTCACGCCGGGAACGGCTTCCACCGCCCGTTTGACATGTGCCGAGCAGGAAGAACAGGTCATGCCGGAGACATGGAATTGCTCTTTCATTTTTGTTTGCACTCTTTCTTTTTATACTTCTACAATAGAATTATCCAAATAACAGAATTTTCATATCGTTATGCCCGTTTTTACCGGTTTTATGCCCCGGCTTCTTTTGGAGCGGCAACCGCTTTCCATGATTCCGATACGCGACATGCGATTCTGCAGGCATGGTTTTGATTATGGGAGATCATACGGCAGTATGGGAACGGACAACGTGCGAAGAATAAAAATGTAAACCAAAGATGACAAAATTTTACTTTTTCTTTATTCCGGCCAGCGCAATGTCGACATCGGCGGGGAACCCGAACGGAAGCAGTTCGGCGGGCGTTCTTGTCGGGCGGGCATCGGCGTTACGGTAAGTGCGGGAGAAGACATCGTTCCCGAGGCGGTTCCAGTCGTCGAAAGATTCGTAGCGGGGACCGTAGCGGAGGTTTTTCAGAGGCGCCGTCCCGGTGGCATAAATGAAGTTCGCGTCGGTCACCAACCATTTGTTCTGAAAATCGTAGTTGTAGTCGCCGAAGTAGACGGTATCGTTTTCGGTATAAAGCAGGTTTTTCATGAAGTTGCCGTAATTGGATTCAATACCCGCGCCGAAACCGATAACGGCGTCGCCGTTTCCGAAAATATTGTAACGGATAATGTTTTCACGGCCGTAGTGAATGAAAAAGGCGTTGGAATCGCAGTCATAAACGATATTTTTTTCTACAACGATATTGGTGGAGCCTTCGTCAAGATAAATGCCCCAGCCGCCGTAATTGGCGCGGTGAATATCGTGGATATAGTTGCCGCGTACCTCGGTTCCGCTTTGCGGGCCGAGCAGGTAGATGCCGCCCATATCGCTGAGGTCGCCGTCTCCGCAACGGTAGACGTGATTGTATTCAATGATATTGTTGTCCGAACGGGAGGGAAGCATACCCCATACCCAGCCGACCGAGATACCAGAGTATTTCAGGTCGTGAATCTCGTTGTGCGCGATCCGGTTGGAGGAAGCGTGACCGAGGAAAATACCGATGGCGGCATAGTCGATCTTTGTACAGTGGTGCACGTGGTTGTTTTCGATGCGGTTGTTTTGGCATTTGTCCGATTCGGGAGCGCCGATCGCACCGCCGTCAAAACGGATGCCGCCGGCGCCGCAACCCGTGATTTCGCAGTCGGTGACGGTGTTGTAAGAGGTGCCTTTGCGGAATTCAATGCCGTAGTTGCCGATGTTCCGTATGGTGCAACCTTCAAAATGAATGTGATGCGCATAGGAAACGGAAACGGCGGCGTCGCAGTTGCCGGCCGCCTGACCGTAGGAAGCGTATCGGATATTGCCCGCACCGTTGCAGGGGTCGTACTTGGTATTTTCAAATACAATGTTACGGAAAGTGATGTTAGATACGGGGGAATCGTCCGTTCCGCGGATCGTCAGCAGATTCTGCTGAACCGGCGCTTCGACGAGAATATTTTCAGCCGTTTCGCCGGGAAGCGGAATATAATAGAGGATACCCTCTTTGCGGTCGAGATACCACTCGCCGGGTTCGTTCAGCATTTCAAAAACGTTGTTGATACGGTATTTGGCAAATCCCGTATCGCGGTCGTTGTTCAGCGACATTCTCGCATGTGCGCCGAGGCGGACGCAGGCGGTTTCCGGATCGTAGGAAACCACGGGGAAGAGTTCGGAAAGCCAGTAATGAAGCACTTCCACGGAGGTGTCGGAAATGTTGGTGAAGCGATCGAAAATTCCGGGATCGGCGCAGAAGAAATCAACGCCCTGCGAATCGTCGGCGGTATGGCCGGGAACAGAGGCCACGCGGAGTTTTTCGCCGTTTTTCGGATAAACGGGACGGCGGCGCGGCGTTTTGTCGACGTAAAGCTGTGAAAAATACCACTCGCCGTTTTTAACGGCGGGGATCTCCGCTTTCAGTGCGGCAACGCCGTTGACAGTAGCGGGAACGAACCCCGTGATACGGCGCCCGCCGTTCAGAATGACTTCGCCTCCGTAAGGGACAAAGGTGACGGCGGCGTCATGCATGTGCGTCCAGTCGTAACGGAAGTTGTAATAGGTGCCGGCTTCGATACGTACTTCGTATTCGTATATCTCGCCGCGCCGGACGTCCTGCAGAATGGTTTCGTTTACGGACTTGAGGTTGAACATGTTCGGTTCTTCGGCTGTTCCGTGCTGATAGCGGAGATTGCCCCACGGACGTTTCCAGCTGTGGCCGATGTAAAGAATCTTTTTTTCCATATGGTTCCCTTTTCCGGTATATCACCGTTATATATTTCAGTATATCCATAACGGATTCTAACATTTAAAGCAAATTTTGTCAATACCGAAAAAGCGAAAAAATCAAAAGTTCTGCCGTGATTGGATAAAAGCGGTCGACAAGTCAATTTGCGCGGCATGCGTTATGCCCGCCTGCATGCGTTTTATTATTAGCAATATGTAATATTCGCTTTACATTTTCAGCGGTTTTATGATGAATATTCCGGTATTCAGTTGTATGAGCCGTTCGGAAAAATCGACAAAAACGAAAAATAAAAAATGAAGTGACAGAGACAGAACGTGTGCCATGACGCGCGGCTTTGCGGATAAAATCGGATTGCACGCCGGCATCGCAAAAACACGTTCCGATAGTATATCCAAAAAAAGACAGATCGTTTTGTGCAAATAGCACAGCTGGCCGTGCAAAAAGCGTAGTTTTTTACGCAAAAACAATTGACAAAAGGCCGGTGCTTATGATAGAATAATTTCATGCTGCAATTAGCTTTATTTAATTTATATAATATTATGTCATATTCGGTTCGGAATACGGAAAACGAATACGGAAATTGCGGAGGTGTCTATGAATCATAGCAATGAGGAGCCTATAACGGCTCCCGACGTAAGAAATGGCATACCGGGAGCACGTGGCGCCGGAGCGCCCGTCGTTTGCCATATGTGTATGCACATCAATCCCCCCGGCAGTACGGAGTGCGTGATGTGCGGAAATGACCTGCCGTCCGACCTCATTGTTTTGCAACGTGCCGTGAAGAAACGCCGTGTGTCTCTCGGTTTGCCGGAAGAGGAAAAGGCCGAGGCACCGAAAGCGACGGTTGCGTCTCCGGCAATTGTACAGACTGCATCCGACGCGGCGCCCGAAAATGAGATGCCGCTGTTTGATAACGGCGAAACATTGCCCGATAACGCGGCGACAGCTTCCCCCGCTCCCGAAGCGGCGGAGCCCGAAATACCGTATACGGTTCCCGTTTTTGACGACGATGACGATGACGAGTCTTATGACGGCAAGCACGCCGATGAACCTCATGCGATTGCGGCCCCTGTCGTCGCGCCGGCGGTTCCCGCGGAAGTTCCGGCGCCTGTTACGGAACCCGCGCCGATAGCCGAGAAACCTGCAAAAGCCGAAGTTCCCGCAGAGACCCCCTCCGCATCGGTTCCCGCGGAGAAACAGGAAGACACCGCTCCCGAACAGACGGTTACCGCGACGGATAACGACGCCGCCGAAGCGGAAGACGGCGAAAGAGACCTTGAGGATATTCTTCTTGAAAACGAAGACACGGAAGAACCCACAGAGGAAGTTGCCGCGCCGTCGAAAGAGCCGGAAACGCCTGCCGGTCCTTCCGAAAAGGATCTCAAAACGCTGAAACGTATTGAGGTCGGAAAATCTTTTGCCTATTATCTTCCCGATGAAATCTACACCGAAGAAAAAGACGACACGCCGTCCGACCGCAAAGAGGAACTGCCGCTTAACGCCGCCCGTCTGTTGCGGCGCGACAAGGTGAACGAGATTCTTCGCGAACTCAGCGATTCTTATTATGATCTTTACCGTTATACATTGAAAACGGACGCCGAGAAAGAGCAGTATACGGCGGTGCTTCTTGTCCGTGAACAGGAGCAGCTTGAAGCGGAACTGCGGTTCCTTGTTGCAGACGCACGCACGAAAAAAGTGGTGCTTTCCGATACCGATGCATTGTATAACTATATGCTTCGCCGGTGCACAACGGGTTATGCCCTGGCGAAAGATTTCCGAAAGAAAAACGATCTCTTTCTCCGCGAGGTTTCCCGCGTTGTGGAAGAACATAAGAGAAGAAAACCGAAGAAAATTCCTCCCTATGTGACGCTGGAACCCACCGAAGAAGAAAAGAAAAAGCAGAAAGAAGGATTCTGACCGTGAGTAAGAAGACAAACCGACCGAACGGCCGTGCGCCGAAAAACACAAGAAAAACATGGCAAAGACTGATCACGCCCGCCGCTCTGCTCCTCGTACTTGTTGTGGGATTATTGCTCACTGGGTGCGGCGGTTGCGCCGGGTGCGCCGCCAATAAGGCCGACGGCACCTGCGGCGAAAAAATGAAATGGTCGCTTTCGGCAAACGGCATCCTGACGCTTTCCGGCAGCGGCGACATGACGTCCTACGCGACCGCGGCCGACGCGCCGTGGAAAAACAATGCCGCGGATATCAAGGAAGTACATATCGGTAAGGACATCACGTCGGTGTCCGTGCCCGCGTTTCTCGGTTGCACCGAACTTTCGCTTTTCCGTGTGGACAGCGAAAACACATCGTATACCACGGAGTGCGGCGTGCTTTTCACCAAAGACATGAAAACGCTTGTACTGTATACGATCGGCGCCGACAGACCGATGTATGAAATTCCGGCCGGCGTCACTTCTGTCGGCAGTCGCGCCTTTTCCGGGGACGACGCGCTCACCATTCTTTCGATTCCCGCAAGCGTTACGTCCATAGCGCTTGACGCATTTGACGGTTGCACGTCGCTGACCGAAGTGAAATACGGCGGCACGGCAGAAGCATACAGCGCCATGACGGCGGGCGGTTCGCCGTTCGGCAACAAGGTGACCGTGACCTGCACGAACGCGGACGGCAGTTCGGACAGCGGCCTCAATACGTCGCTTTCCTATGAATTTTACGCCGCGTCCGAAAAGGTGGAACGCGTCAATGCGAGCCTTCTGAAAGACAGCATGACGGTGTATATTGCCAAGGGCGGCAGTGCGTATATCGAATTTACGGTTCTTTGCGAACAGGCCGGTATATTCGGTTTCACTATGAAAGGCAATCACCAGAACGCCAAAATCGACTATCTCCGTCTGAAGAATCTGTCTGTCCGGAACTTTAACCTTTACGCTACGGGTCAGCGTACGACCGAATCTCCCGAAGCGGCCGATCTTACGGATCTTTCGCCGAACGATTATTGCATCACGGCCGACGCTTTCCGCGGCGATTATTCCGTGTACTCCGCGTATACATATCTTATTAAAGGTACAAACCGCATCCGCCTGTGGCTGACAAGCGGCGGTACCGACTGCGCAAGCCTCGGCCTTTATTCTTTCCGTCTTGACATGATAACGCCCGATACGGAAAATACCATGCATTTCTTCGCTACCGACGAAAAGGTTACGCAGACCATCGGTACAAAATCGCAGTACACGCAGGGAAATTACGACACCGGCTATTGCACGCGCGGTTCGACCGACAAAACGCAGTTGACGTTCACGGTTCCTGCCGACGCCGCCTATGACGTATATGCGCTGGGCGTTGTGTCCAATTTCACCATCAAAGACGGAACGGGGTCTGACGCGGCCGTCGTTATGGACGTGCAGAAGATGCAGAATCCTTATGCCGGTTCCCAATCGGCCGGGTATTTCTATATCGGTACGACCGATACGCTGACGGCAGGTAAGCACGAACTTGTTGTAACAAGCAGCGCTTATATGAGTTATGTTATGTTCATGCTTGTGCCGCAAGGTGAAGAACCTCTGCCGAAAGCCGAAGTTTCCGACAAGATACCGCTGAATGTGGCGGACGATGAAACCGATCTTATGAAAGACGGTATAGAGGCTATCCGGATCAGCGGCGTCAACACGTATCAAAACGGCGTTCTGCACATCACGCAGGGTGAAAAGAGCCCCGTTTATATTACGGTAGACGCGACGGAAGCCGGACTCTATCTCTTCCGTTTTGCGGGCATGTCCTCGGCACAGACAATCTACCTTGCCAATACGTCTCTGAAGAACGGCGGCGACGCCTCCCGCATGGCGGTGGTGAATGTTGACGCTTCCCGCGGCTGGCAGCGCGGCAGCGACGGATATGCCGACACCGGCTTCGAGGTCTATCTGAATAAGGGCAAAAACGAACTGAAACTGTTTACGGACGGCGAACTGAATATGACCGGCCTGAAAATGAAGAAGATCGCCAACGCCCCGAACCTCTTGCTTGTTTCGACAGATTTCACCTACGGCGATACGGCCGAAGGCGGCACCAATTCCACCTATATGTATACGGTTCTCGCAAACGGCGATACGCTGACTTATCGCTTTACCATTGATGCGGCGGGTACTTATAACTTTGCCGGCCTTCTGGGCGGCGGAACCGTTACCGTAACGCTGTATAACGGCGAAAACCGGGTGTTTGTCCGCGATATCACACCGCGTAACTCCATGAAGATCGGGGAATCCGCGTTCGGTGCAAAGGGTGCCACGGTGTATACCGACATCACGTCCGAAACGCTTACTCCCGGTAATTATACGCTGGTGCTTACGGGCGGCGAAGATACATCTGCCGCCGGTGCGATCGGTCTCACTTCCGACGCCGCAAGCGACAAAACAAACTACCTCTTCATGTCGCTTCCGAGCGAGCAGAACATCTATGTTCTCGGCGTCGGCAAATCCGGCAGAACCATCACGATCGACAATGTACTGGTACAGAACAGCGGCTTCTATAAAGTAGAATTCAACTATTTGCTTGAGCGTCCGGAAGGCACAAAACAGTACGGTTATGTGCAGTCGTCCGCAATGCCCGGCGTTTATTCCGCGAACCGCGACGTCGATCTCGGTACAAAATCCGAGGGCGGTTACTCGAAATATGTGTATTACACTTATCTCAAAGGCGGCGAAAGCAATACGATCACCTTTGATTATAAAGGTACAAACGCGACAATTTCCTCCATGCGTCTGACGTATGTTGCAACGCAACCCGTCAGCGGCGGCATCGGCTCGGTGTCGATGAATACCGGCGTGTATGTGAAGGGAAAGCCGACACTGAGCGAGAATCATATAAACGAAGTGCGGATGCTGCGTGGCGACACGGATGCCAATCGCTCCACGCTGGTCTATACGCTGACCGTACCTACGACCGGCATTTACGACCTCTCCGGCTATATCATGGCCGGTAACGGCGGTACTGTGAACGTTTCCGTGAAGAAAAAGGGCGGTGCCGAAATCGTAAGCGGCACTTACGATATGACGGCGTTCCTGAAAACGGTGACGTACGACGGTTCCGAGATTGCACTTTATGTTCCCGACATTCTGAAAGGAATTTCTCTCGAAAAAGATACCGAATATGAAATCACGATGCATGCCGGTACACGCGGATACATCGACGTTTCGGCGGTATTCCTCTCGGTCGGAACACATGATCATGTTTACAGCGATACGCCTTCGCACTTCCCGCCGTCCTGCACGGTAAGCGGCTATGATTCTTACCTTTGCACGATCTGCGGTGCACGCGATCCCGCACGCACGACGATCCTGCCGGCCATCGGCCATACTCCGGGAACCGATTATGTCACCGACCGCGAACCTACCTGCACCGAATACGGCGAAAAGTCCATTCACTGTACTGTCTGCAAGGGCTCCGTTGAGGGAACCGAAGAACTGATTCCGATGAAAGGGCATACATACCCCGAAGCCGGCCTGTATACGCTTGATACGGCGGCTACCTGCTCGCAGAACGGCGTGCGCAGTTACCACTGCACGGTTTGCGGCAACAGTATTCCCGGCACGGAAGAAGTCGTGAAGAAAACCGGCATACACAGCTATCATATTGTGTCCGTTGACGCTTCCGGAACGGCAACGCTCTCCTGCGATGTTTGCGGCGTGCCTTCCAATACCAAGTATACGGTTGACATGACCGTTCCGTCCTATCTCGTTTCCGCGTCCGACATCACCATTGCCGCCGACGGAAAAACGGCAACGCTTGTATTCAATAATGTTGAAAAAGCGGGTATTTACTACCTGAAACTGAAAGGTGCCGCATACACGGGCGGCGATACCAACAGTGCCTACATTGTGGCAACCTCCGGCAACGGTCTTGTTTCCAAAAACCGTGATACGGCGGCTTACGGTACAGTGGCGATCGACGGGGACGGATATTCCCGTTACAGTTACGCGGTGTATCTCACCGTCGGCAACAACACGGTAACGCTGGCAACCAAGGGCGTAAAGATCACGGCGATTGCGGAAGCACGCGCCGCGCTTGCCGATACGCTCACCGACAGTTTCTTTGATAACCGTAAGACCGATTCCGCTGTCAACGGTACGTACACGAATACCGCTACGCTCACAGCCGATCAGGACGGCATCTATGAACTTTCGGCGCTCGTGGGACTGTATCCCGGTCGTAATGCTGTTGCCGTATATACGTTCACAGCGGCTGACGGAACAACTTTCAAGGTCTCCTACGACCTGAAAAAATTGCAGACGGCATATCAGGAAAATGAAAATATGAAAAACTATCTGCTTGACGGTTCTTCCGGCAGTACCCCCTATGCTCTGACGCTCGGCTATGTCTATCTCGCAAAAGGCGAATACACCGTTTCGGTACAGATCACATCGGTCGGTACCGTGGGATACAGCGCGTCGAATATCACGTATATTCCCTCAAAATAAAAAGCATTGCGGCTTTGTCCGGCAATGCGCCTGCAACAGGCAGACGGCAATTTGTATTAACAAATTGCCGTCTTTTTTACAGCGCTATCAGAAAAACACAAGAGAAAAAGTCAATTATAAAAGAAGAACAAAGGAAAAAACGCGAACAGATTGTCCACATGCCTGATAAAGTAAAAACCATGATTTGTGTTTTTAACTAAAAAAATCGGGATTATATTGGTTATTTATACGAAAAGCACAAAAATATATTGACGTATCCCGATACCCTTGATATAATAGTATACGGCATATTCCGATTTCTGTAAGGGAGATACCGTATGAAAAGAATTCTTTTGTTTCTGACAGCCTTTTTACTCATCATGACATTGGTGGCCTGCGGAGACGAAACCAACGACGACAAAAACAGCGAAAGCGACAGTATTCGCGAAAGCATGGAGGACGGCACCGTGAAAAATAATGATGAAATTAAGGAAATAGACTGGATCAACCGCGATTTTGATCTGGAACTTTTTGAAATTCCGATCCATTCTTCTGTCCGTACCGGCAAAGAAAGCCGCGTGATCTTCATTTCCGACATGCACATGAAATCATTCGGCGGCGTCGGCGGATATACCGACGCCGAAAGGCAACAATTGATGATCGATGCGCTGATCCGCGAGTATAAGACCGAAAGCAGTTACGATTGCGTGGTATTTGTCGGCGATATCATTAACAATAATGACGACCTGAAGAAAATCCGAAAAAGCGAGGGTGAAGATTACGTCTTCACCGAAAAAGAGGAAGAAGAGGCCGTTCGTACGTATAAGGATACCTACCTTTCGCAGCTGGAGGCGGAGGGAATACAGGTGTACTGCCTCAATGCGTCGCATGATTCGCTGTACGGCGATAATTTTGAAAACATTTTCGGATATGAACGCAACTATGTGTTGCGGGTCGGGACGACGGCCTATATCTGTGTGGACAGTTATGGCGGCCCGCGCGATACGGTCGTGAACGGTAACCGTACCGAGGAAACCATGTTTTCCGATATTCCCGACGATTTTCTTCAGAATGTCAAGAAATTTTTGGCGCATGATTACGTCGAACAGGCGTTTGTGGTGTCGCATTGGCCGGCGGATTATAAAAACGTGAAGGAACTGTATGCCTGCGAAAAGGTGCTCGGCGGTATTGCCGGACATACGCATTATAACTGGGTTGATCGTGCGAACGGAAAACCCTTGCTACAGACGGGGCATTTTTCGCGCGGATTTACCAAAATGATTTCGTGGGGACTTGGTTTCAAGCCGTTTGTTCCTCTTAACGACAGTGTTGTCGGTACTACGACCGATGAAGAAGGGCGTAAGAATAGAAAAGACTACAGCGGAACGGGCTCGCCTTGGCAGTGGCGCGTGATGGAATATGTGAAAAACGGCGACAGCGCTATGATAGAATCCTATATGGTATTTCCGGAAATGAACTATAAGGAATTTTCCAGTGACGGAAACCTTTTCCCGGCATTTACACAACCGTATATCGAGGCGCGGCCGTCTTTTCTCGGCGACAGCGCGCCGATCGACCGTTCGTATCTTTCGTTTTCCGTCCGCTGACCGGAAGCGATGGAGCGGGGACAAAAAGACCGAAAGCAGGCGGTACATATGGAAAAACATGATGGTATTCAGAAAAGTATTTTGGAAAAACAGGGGCACAACACGGATGTTTTTACGATTCCGATTCATTCATCCGTCCGCACCGGGAACGAAAGTCGCCTGATTTTCGTTTCCGACATGCATCTTCAGTGTTTTTTCAACGTCGGCGGGTATACCGACGCCGAAAGACAGCAACGGCTGATGGAGGCATTGATCCGGGAGTATAAGACCGAAAACAGTTATGACGCCGTGGTGTTTGTCGGCGATATCATTTCCAACGACGCCAATATCAATGCTCTGTGCGACCGATACGGAAAAGATCATATTTTTTCCGCCGATGAAGAAGAGCGTGCCATGCGGGAGTACAGGAATCGCTATCTTTCGCAATTGGAGACGGCGCACATTCCGTACTTTTGCATCAATGCTTCCCATGATTCTTTGTACGGTGAAAATTTTAAAAATATCTTCGGCTACGAACGTAATTATATTCTGCGTGCCGGCACTACCGCGTATATCTGCATGGATACCTACGGCGGGGAACGCGTGCCTTTGGGGACACATGGGAACGGACAAACAGCGGCCGCGGATATTCCCGAAGCCTTTCTTTCCGCTGTGCGGGAATATCTGAAAGACGAAGAAATCCGGCAGGCATTTGCGGTGTCGCATTGGCCGTCTGCGGGGACTGTTTTCGCTTCGCTTATGGCATCGGAAAAAGTGCTCGGCGGTATTGCCGGTCACTCGCATTACAATTGGATTGACCGTGCAAACGGAAAGCCTTTGTTGCAGACAGGGCATTTTTCCCGCGCCAACACGAAACTTCTTACATGGGGACACGGCTTCAAACCGTTTGTTCCGCTGAATGACGGTATTGTCGGTACTACGACCGATGAGGAGGGGCGCGAAAATCACGGCGATTACAGCCGGACGGGTTCGCCGTGGCAATGGCGCGTGGCGGAATATGTGAAAGACGGCGACGGCGCCATGATAGAATCCTATATGGTATTTCCCGAAATGACTTATAAGGAATTTTCGTGCGACGGCCATCTTTTCCCGGCATTTACACAGCCGTATACCGAAGCGCGGCCGTCCTTTCTCGGCAGTGACGCGCCGGTTGACCGCTCCTATATTTCTTTCCCCGTAAAATAAAAAAGAAGACTTTGCCGGTGCGCACCGATGGACGTGCGACAGGCAAGGTCTTTTTTATGCGGGAAAATGTATTATTGCTTTTCCGACGGAAGCGGAACGGCGGTCAGACGAATGATCAGATCGAGGTTATCCGGTTGCACTTTGGCGTCATAGGCGGCTTTGTTGCGCGTTATAGCGCCGCACTTATCGCATTTCTGATACAGAATGTATCCGCGTTTGGGATCCGGTTCGGCGTGGATCGGGCGCATAATGCCGCCGCATGGATTCCGGCGATCTCCGGGCATAATGTCCACATGGAGCGATGAAAGGCAGAACGGACAGTGATTCCGCGAGGTATAACCGAGCGGCAACACTTCTTTTTTGCAATTTTTGCAAATAAAACCACTGTCATTTTTGGTGAAACGCTTGGTTTCCATACATATCTTCCTATAATTTTAGAAATTCCGGGTATACTGTTTTCAGAATAAAGGGAGGATAATATTATGCATCATATATATCGGTGTGTAACGGCATGGATTGCCGTTATGCTGTTTACGATGCTTGTGGGAATATGTCCGATGGCGGCAGTTGCCGAGACGACCATGCCTGACAACAGTCTTATGGGGCAGGATCACGGTAGTATTGCCGGAACGGACAGCAGCGTCGGCGAGAGCCGGAACGACGGCCGCATCTCCGAGGGAAATCTGGGACGCGATTCCGTGCCGCAGGTAGCAGCGGACGATAATACGCGCGGCGTTATCGGCATTACCATTGCCGTGGCAGTGGCGGTCGTTATAGTCGTTCTGATCGTCTGGATGATGCCGCATAAAGGAAAAAAAGGCGGCCGCGGAGGTACGCCTCCCGGCGGTGGCAGAAAAGAGCCGTAACGCCCGAAAGGCATCATTTCTCCGTTATTATCGGAAACATTGTTTTCTCTCCGGTATAAAAACCGCCGTCGGGCGGTTTTTCTTTTTGCAGGAGATATACATAGAGGAAATGGGATACCGCCGCGGTTATTTGCCGACGCAGAAATGGCTGAAAATTTCGTGTACGACATCTTCGCTGACGGCGCGCCCGTCCAGTTCGCCGAGGGCACCGATCGCCCGTTCAAGGTCGCCGGCAATCATGTCTTCCGGACAGCCGGATTCTGCCGACAGAATGGCCGTATCGAGAAATTCCTTCGCGCGCGACACAGCGGCATATTGCCGTGCGCCGGAAAGAATGGCGTCTTCGCCGACAGTCAGTTTTTCATCGGTGAAAAGGCGGGTTATGAGATCGGCAAGCGGCGACATGTCGCCCGTTTTGGCCGAAAGCATGACGGTGTGGGGGATTTCCGCAGTCACTTCCGTCATATCGTATACGGCGTTGTCGGATTTATTGAGAACGGCGATGACGGTCGCGGAAAGCGTTTTCAATTCTTTAAGAAGAGCGCGGTCTTCGTCATCAATCGGTCGCGACATATCAAAAACGGCAAGGCAGAGCTCACATTCGCGCATGAAGCGGTGACTGCGGTCAACGCCGATCTGCTCCACGGGATCGTCGGTTCGGCGCAGGCCGGCTGTGTCACTGATGCGCAACTTGACAGGGCCGATGTTCACGGTTTCGCTCAGGACGTCGCGCGTGGTGCCGGGAATGTCCGTGACAATGGCCAGTTCTTCGCCGGCAAGCAGGTTGTACAGCGAACTTTTTCCGACATTCGGTTTCCCGCAGATGGCGGTTCTGATACCCTCGGTAATGGCGCGACCGGTTCTGTAACTGGATAAAAGTAAATCAAGGTTTGCATTTTCTGCGATCAGAAGATCTTTGATTTCTTTGTGAGACAGAGAAGCAAGGTCTTCGTCAGGGAAGTCGATGGTGGCGAAAAGCGAGGCCATCACCTTTGTCAATGAAGCACGGATCGCGTCGACAGCCGAACCGAGTTTTGTACGGGAGGGGGCGGCAGAGAGACGGATTTCGGCGTAACTTTTGGCTTCCAGGAGGTTAGCCACCGCTTCGGCGTCCGAAAGGGAAAGGCGGCCGGAGACAAAAGCGCGTTCCGTGAATTCACCGGGGTCTGCAAGAAGCGTTCCGGCGGCAAGAACGGCCTCCAGAACGGTGCGTGTGATGAGAATACCGCCGTGGCAGGTAATCTCCGCAGTGTCTTCGCCCGTATAGGAGTGCGGGGAACGGAAAAGAGTGGCCATGCCGTCGTCGATGACGGCCGATTTATCACGGATATCGCCGTAGACCGTGCGGTTCGACGGAAGGGCGGACAGCGGTTTTCCGTTTTTCGGGAGGAATACTTTGTCTGCGACGGAGAGTGCGTCGGGGCCGCTTATTCTTATAAGTGCGACACCACCCTTTCCGGGTGGTGTCGATATGGCGGCTACGGTTACCGACAGATCATGCATTGTCGGTTTCGGCCGTTTCTGTTTCCGATACGTTGTTGGCCGCATCGTCTGCTTTTGCCTTCTTCACAAGGTAAATCACAACTTTGCGGTTGGTGTCGGAACCGACGGAATTGGTGGAAACGCCCTCAATGTTCTGCACTTCGGAGTGGATAATGCGGCGTTCGTAAGGATTCATCGGCTCCAGCATCACACTGCGCTGATTGCGGAGCGCTTTTGCCGCCATACGGCGCGCAAGCGCGCGCAGCGTTTCTTCTCTCTTTGCACGGTAGCCTTCTACGTCGACGGTGACGCGACGGCGGTCGCGTTCGCCATCCGCTTTCTTACGGGAGCCGGCAAGGTTGGCGAGGTACTGGAGAGAGTCCAGCGTGTCGCCGTGGTGTCCGATAAAGGCGCTGGCGTCTGCGCCGGTAATGAGGATGCGGCGGGTGTTGTCCTCGCAGAGGAAGAGCGAAACTTCCGCCTCAAGACCGATATCGGCTACCAGTTTTTTTACAAAGTCATAGGAAAGATCCTCGCCGTCGGCGACTTCGAGTTTTTCCATTTTGAGTTCGCTTTCGGGAATCATGGCCTCGTGCGGTTCGGCGGGCGTGTCGGGCATTTCGGCAATGACAAGGCGTTCGCGGGCGACTTTCTGTTTTTTGCCGCGATTACGGTTGCGTTTTCCGTTATCTTCGCGCGGCGTATTGTCTGTGTTTGCGGGGGCGGCGTCGGATTCCGCCGGCTTTTCGGCCGGTTTCGCGGCCGTTGTCATATTTTTCAGTCTGATGGTGGCTTTTACTTTGGCGGGGCGGACATTGATGATGCCGAAAATACCGCGGCTGCCGGCATCAATCACTTCATATTTGATTTCATCGGATTCGGAAGCGCCGAGCAGGAGTCTTGCGGTTTCTTTGGCATCTTCAACGTCTTTTCCGGTGGCGAGAATTTCTCTAAACACGATTCTGTTCCTTTCAGAAATGATTACTTTTTCTTTTTCTTCGGGTGTTTTTTGCTGGCGTTGTTTTTCTTCTTCGGGGCCTTCATGGTTTCGTTGACGCCGGCATAGGTGGATTCGCCGTCATCGTCGTATTTGGAACGGATTTCGGGAATTACCACATTGCTGTCGTCATCATCGTCGTCGATATGGTGAAGCGAATGGAGGGACGGCGCCGCTTTCATTTCAGTAGCACGGCGTTTGGCGGCTTTCTGCATTTCGCGGATTTCTTCATCCGTGAAAGTCGGAAGCGGCATGATCTTTGCAAGGATAAAGGACTGCAAAAGACCGAGAAGCGACTGATAAATCCAGTAAATACCGATAGCGGCGGGGAAAGTAAAGGCAAAGTAAAGCGTTAAGAGTGGCATGATGATGTCCATGATTTTGTTCGACATCTGCATTTCGGGCGTGGCGTCTACGGCCACGTTCATACCGCTGAATTTGCGCATGAGCTTCATGGAGAAGAACTGCGCGAAGAATACGAGAACGGGAATAATGACCAGTATGGTGAAGGGGACGAGCGTCGGGGTTGCGCCGACATTGATTCCTAACACGTTAAGTTTCGGAAGAAGTGCGTCGCCGGTTATTTCACGGACCGCGTCTATATTGGTTTCGTTGATCTTGGACAGGATGGTTAGTTGCAGGTTCTGATCCTTTTCGGCCACATCAAACATAACGCGCAACTGCTCAATGGCTTCCGTTGACAAACGGGAAATGAATTCAAGCGGGCGGCGGATAATGTTGAAAAGTGCGATGATGATCGGAAACTGTAAAAGGAGCGGAAAACAACCGGAAAAAGGAGAATATCCTTCGCGCCGTTGCATTTCCAAGATTTCCTCTTGTTTTTTCTGAAGCGTGGCTTTGTCGTTGCGCCCCTGATATTTTTTCTCAATGAGCGCCATTTTCGGCCGCAGGGCGGCCAGTTTTATCTGCGACTTCTGCTGTTTTATGGCAAAAGGAAGGAGCAGCAATTTGAAAAACAGGGCATAGAAAAGCAGTGCCAACACATAGTTCCCGAAAGAAATGCGGTAGCAGAACTGCATAACGTAGCCAAACAGGCCGAGGAAAAAATTCCAGAACTGTGACATTTTAAACTCTCTTTCTTTATCTCCCGTATCTTGCATCGGGCGGGCAGTATTTCGGTATTCTGGGATATGACGGTTTCACTCTTTTCGGCGGAACGGGATCGTATCCCGGACGGCCGAACGGGTTACAGCGCAACAGGCGCCAGACCGTAAGGCCGAAACCCACAAAAAAACCTCGTTTTTGAAATGCGTCAAGCGCATAGGCAGAGCAGGTCGGAGTGAACCTGCAGCAAGGCGGTTTCAGGGGAGATATGAATTTTCGGTATAAGCGAATGAAAAAAATAAATACATGTTTCATACGGTTGCGATCAGTCCGAGACGGATAAAGGCCGTCCGAAGTTCCGCCGCGACGGCGGTGGATTTCATGACGGTTGCCTTCTCCCTCGCCGCAATGACAATGAGGAAGCCTGTCCTTACCGCATTTTGGCGCAAAACGTTGCGGTATGCTTCACGGATCACGCGCTTGGCGCGATTGCGTCTGACGGCGTTGCCGAGCTTTTTCGATACGGTGAGGCCTATGCGGTTCACGCGCAGTTTCTGCGGGTGCGCACGGCGGAGCCGCTCGGCGGCATAGTCGGGGAGAATATAAACGGCAAGAGCGGACGTAACGCATCGCTTGCCCTTGCTGTAGGCTTTGGAATAAAGGTGATTTTCACATATCGCTTTGAATTTCAATGCACGTCACCTCCGGGAATATATAGCAAGAACTCCGATAAGGCACTAACAAAGCGGTTATCGGAGTTCTTGTCATGCACTTTGCACCTTATCAATAGGAAAGCTGAACTCTTCCTTTGGCGCGTCTTCTTTTCAGAACTTTTCTTCCGTTGGCAGTGGCCATTCTTTTACGGAAGCCATGAACTTTTTGTCTCTGTCTTTTTTTAGGCTGATAGGTTCTAAGCATATCGGCACCTCCTTTAAAATTTCATCACGTAATGCGTTACGTATCCATACAAGGCAATCACTATTATACAATAAAATAAGAAACTTTGTCAAGGGATTTTTTGAAATTATCGGCGGAAAACGGAAAAATCGTTCCGTCTTCCGCCGATTTTTCAATAATAACGGGCGCGGCGGCGCTTGACAATGAAGTTGTAAAGCAAAAGGCCTGTTGTTCCCGCGACGATCAGAAGAGAAATAATCAGGATAACGGGGCTGATCGTTGTGTCGATCTTCAGTTCGTCCCACAGGTCGCTGACCACGATCTGCATATCTTCGCTGAGATAACTGAACGTGTAGGTGGTGGGAAGATCCGCATAAAGATATTCGTCGCCGTAACATTCATAAACATAACATTCTTCGCCGGTTTCTTCATCAATATACGTTTCGTCACATTCGCGCACCGCGGTGACGGGGGTTGCATAACAGATGTAGTTGGCGTTCTGCAACGCGGGATTATAACTTTCGCCGCCGACTTCGATGTCGGTGGAGATCATGAAGTTGATGAAACGTTCGGCAATTTCTTTGTGCGCGGCGTTTTTCGGGATACACATGGCGTCCACAAAAAGGTTTGTACCTTCAACGGGGTAGCAGAATTCAAGGTCTTCATTGGCTTCCTTCATCGTCAGGAAGTCGCCGGCATAGTACGGCGCGATGGCCGCGGTGCCACCCTCCATGGTGTTGAATACCTCGTCCATGACATAGGCTTGCAGGAGCGGTTTCTGCTGTTGCAGAATAGCGAGCGCTTCGCGCCAGTCCGCCTCGTTTTCGGAATTGATATAGTCCTTTGCCAGACCGTTTTTCTGCACATATTCGTAAGAAAGAATATATTGCGCTACGGCAAAGGCGTCACGCGAGTTGTTGAACATCAGCATGTTGCCGCTGTATTTCGGGTCGAGCAGGATCCGCCAACTGACATCGCCCTCGAAGTCGGCGGAATCAACAAGATTCGGATTATAAATGAGGCCGACGGTACCGTAGGTGTAAGGAACCGTATAAAGACCGTCGGGGTCATAGACGGGATTGCCCTCCATGCCGGGAATCAGAATTCCCGAAACGGCGGGAATGTTATCGAAGTTCAGCGGCGCAAGCATATTCTCGTGGCGCAGACGGTCGATCATATAGTCGGAGGGGATGATAAGGTCGATGTCGGCACTGCCACCGGTAAGTTTGGAATACATGACTTCGTTTGAGGCAAACGTATTGTAGATCAGTTTGATTTTCTGTCCGTAGGTCTCTTCGTAATACTGTTCAAAGAGCGGGAGCAGATCCTCGTCGATATACTCGCCCCAGTTGTAAACATAGAACTTTTCCACATCGCCGCTGTTGCCGCAGGAAGTGAGCGAAGTGGAACAGATAACAGAAAGGAAAACAACAAAAACAACAGAAATGTAACGTAAAGTTTTCATTTTTCCTCCTTTATACGGCGCGGGCATGCCGCTTCTGCGAACGCTTTTTCGCGACGTTCGACAAAATCAGCAGGACAAGAACACCGAGACAGAGAAGAGTGGAGAGCGCGTATACGTCGGGCGTGACGGTGCCTTTGCCGGTCAGACCGTAGATATAAACGGGCAGTGTGGAGTATTCGGATCCGGAAAGGAAATAGGTGATGACAAAGTCGTCGATCGAGAGGGTGAACGCCATGATGAAGCCGCTCAGAATACCGGGCATGATGCCGGGCAGCTCAACTTTGCAGAAAGCGGAGAAGGGCGTGCATCCGAGGTCGAGCGCCGCCTCCGTCAGGTGGCGGTCAAGCTGGCGGATCTTCGGCGTTACCGACAGAATGACATAGGGGAGATTGAAGGTGATGTGCGCGATGAGCACCGCGCTGAAACCGAGAATCGAGTCGACGCCTGTTCCGAAGATGACGGCGACCATCGCGAAAAGCAGAAACAGCGAAACGCCGGTAACAATATCGGGGTTCATCATCGGGATATTGGTCACCGTCCGCACCGCTTCACGCAGGTGCCGGTTGCGCATTTTATCCAGGCCGATGGCGGCCGCGGTGCCGATCGCAGTGGCGATCAGTGAGGAAAAGAGGGCAAGAAGCATGGTGTTTTTGAACGCTGTCCATACTTCGCCGTCACCGATCAGCGAACGGTACCACTGGAGTGAAAAATGTCCGAATGCCGTGGTGCTTTCGAGACTGTTGAACGAGAAGAACACCATGATGGCGATGGGGGCGTACAGAAGTATAAAGATAAGAATGGTGTAAATGCGGGAAACGGCAAATCCTTTTTTCATACCAGAACACCTCCGTTATCGTCGTCGGAAAAACGGTTCATGACCCACATGCTGAGGAAGATCAGGATCATAAGAATGAAAGACAGCATCGCGCCCATGTTGTAGTTGATGGCGCCGTTTGTGCCGAGGAAGCGGCTTTCGATCATGTCGCCGATCAGCGTGGTTTTGTTGCCGCCGAGCGCGGTGGAGATATAGAACGTGCTGACAGAGGGGACGAAAACCATGGTGATACCGGAAATGATGCCGGAGACGCTGAGCGGAAGAACGATCTTGCACATTGTCTGGAAAGGCGTGCAACCGAGGTCGAGAGACGCTTCGATATACCGGCGGTCGATCTTTGTCAGTACCGTATAAATCGGCAGAATCATATAGGGCAGGTAGTTATAAACCATGCCGAGTATGACCGAGACCGGCGTTCCGAAAAAGCCGAGCAGTTTTACAATGGAGATCATGGAGTTCGTGCGGATAATGAAGTTGATCCACATCGGCAGCATGAGAAGCGTTATCATCATGCCCTGGCGGCTTTCTCCCATACGGGAAAGAATGTAGGCCAGAGGATAGGCGATGATAAGGCAGATCACCGTTGCAATCAAGGCATAGCACAGAGAACGTACAAACGTGGAGAAATAAACGGGGTTTCCGAACAGGCTGAGAAAATTCGCAAAAGAGAAATGCCCGTCCAGCGTAAAGGCATAATACAGAACGAAGATCAGCGGCACAAGAATGAAAATCACGCACCATACCATGTGCGGTGCCGCGAGAAATTTCTGCATGGCGGAACTTTTTTCTTTCATAGCGCGCCGTCACCTTCGGCGGAAGCGTCCGATTGGCTTTCTTCTTCCTCTTCGGTGGTCGGATCGGAAAGTTCGTCGAATTCTTCGGAGAAAGAGCTGTAGTCGCCGAATTGACCCGAATATGCCGATTTCTTCATCACGTGGATGGCGTCCGGTTCAATGTAGAGGCCGATCGCGGCGTCGGGCGCCACATAATCGGTCGTCTGAATCATCCATTTGAAGCCGCCGATATCGACGATGATCTCCCAGTGAACGCCTTTGAACGTCACGCCGGTCACAGTGCCGGTCAGCATACCTTTTTCCGGAGAAACAACATCGACGTCTTCCGGACGGATAACGACGTCGACCGGTTCATTTTTGCGGAATCCCGCGTCAAGGCACGCGAAAGTATGTCCCGAAAAATAAACAGAACGGTCGGCGCGCATAACGCCGTCGACAATATTGGATTCGCCGATAAAGTCGGCGACAAAAGCATTGACCGGCTCGTTGTAAATGTCGGTCGGCGTGCCGATCTGCTGAATTTTACCGTCTGCCATGACGACAACCACGTCGGACATGGAGAGCGCTTCTTCCTGATCGTGCGTGACATAGATAAAGGTGATGCCGGTCGCTTTCTGAATGTTTTTCAGTTCGACCTGCATGTCCTTACGGAGTTTCAGGTCAAGGGCGCCGAGCGGTTCGTCGAGCAGAAGAACGCGCGGTTTGTTGATGAGGGCGCGCGCAATGGCAACGCGCTGTTGCTGACCGCCGGAGAGCAGGTTGACGTCACGGCGTTCAAATCCGCGGAGCTTGACCATGTCCAGCATTTCGCCGACGCGCGCCGCGATTTCCTCTTCGGGGAGTTTGCGGAGGCGCAAGGCGAACGCGATATTTTCATATACATTGAGGTGGGGGAACAGTGCGTATTTCTGGAATACCGTATTGACGTTGCGTTTGTTCGGCGGCATATCGTTTATGCGTTTGCCGTCAAAAAGAACGTCGCCTACATCGGGGGTCTCAAAACCGCCGATAATACGCAGGGTTGTGGTTTTTCCGCAGCCGGACGGGCCGAGCAGCGTGACGAATTCGCTGTCCCGGATCTGAAGGTCAACGTGATCCAGAACGGTTTCACCGTCAAATTCTTTCGATACACCGACAAGCCGGATAAGGTTGCCGGGAGCGCCGCCGGGGTCCTCGTCTTTGTCCGACTGCTTTTCAAGGTTTGCGAAGTTGTTCATTTTTTTCTCCTTCTGACTTTGAAAAATGAGATTGTCCGCACCGGAAAGGCGCGGGCGGAATCCCTTACTCCGGCCGCATCGGGGGACAGGAAAAGGCGTGAAGAACGACCTCTTTGCTTCTCACCTTGCGGCCATATATAAAAGACGAAGTGATTATAGCAAAAACTTTCGCAAATTGCAATAGTTTTGGCGAAAAAAATGACAAAAATTTTCCGAATTTTTCGGAAATAATCGAAATCTCGTCCGATTATTCCGAAAAAAATTGAGATTTTTTTATTAAACTCTGTTTTCCTCGTTTTTTCTCGCTTTATCTCTCGAATTCTGAAAAAGTATGGCAATGAGCGGAAAGCAGGCAGAAGGAGATGAAAATTCCGTAAAAACAACTGCCGTTTCCGAGGAAAAAATAGAGTGAAACGATGAAAAAAAGCGCGATGACCGTCAGCGACGAAACGCGTACCGCACGGTATGCGCTGTTTTCGGAAAAAAGGCGCGTGAGCAAAAGGCGAAGCATTTTCTCTCCGTCAAGCGGCGGCGCAGGCAGAATGTTGAACAGGATATACAGCAGAGAAACGGAGACAAAATGCTGCCCCGCCGCCGTGTGGAGGAATGGCAGAACAAGTACCGTCGTCGCAAGGTTGCCGATAATACCGCCCGCGGCATAAAAAAACTCCTGCCGATAAGTAAAAACGGAAGAAGAAAGACAAAGTCCGCCTTTCTGCAGGCCGAGGCGCGGCCATTCTTTTTTCATTATATAATAAACGACGATATGTCCCCACTCGTGCGCCGCGACCGAGAGCAGGGAAAGTACGGCCTGCCATGGAGTATACAGGCGGAAGAGAAGAAGAAAGCAGAGGAGCGCGGGAATCGCCCGCGCTCCTTTAAGGACGGTACGCATTATGTTCGGCAATATAGCGTTCCGCCGCTTCTTTTATACGATCCTTTCCCGTGTTGTTTTCTTCCGCTTTTGCGTCTTTGTCGGATTTGTTTCCAAAAGGATTGCCGGTAAGCGCCGCGGCCGCCGTATATACCGCGTCGGCAAGGTCGCCGTTTACCACGTCGTCTTCATGGTCGGTGACGTACCGTACGGAAAATATCAGGGAGAAGATCAAAAGAAGCGTCAGAATGATAAGCGGGATTGCGGAACGGGAAAGGCCGGAATTTTCCTCTTTTTCCGATAGCGTATGTTTTTTATCTTTTTTTACGGGGATGGTTTCCGTATCGTCGAAAAAGACTTTTCCGTCTTTTATCCTGTACGCATGATTCATATATCATCACCTCGGTCTATTCTATTACGGAATTCGACACAATATGAAAAAACAGAAGCGCCGTTTTCGGTGATCGTGACCGATGATACAGACAAAATACGGAAAACTTCGCATTTCGGGTAAGAAACGGCTTGCACTTTCCGTTCGGAAAGTGTATAATAAAAGATATAAGAAAATGCAGGAGTCCGATATGACAGATCTCGAAAAACGATATATAGAAACCAAACGCGCGTTGTTCCGGCGTTACTACGGCGCGACCCTGAACGATAAACAGACGGAAGCGGTGTGTACCGCCAAAGGGCCGCTCCTGATTCTTGCCGGTGCGGGAAGCGGAAAAACCACCGTTCTTGTGCGCCGCATCGCGCACCTTATCAAATACGGCACCGCCTATGAATCCTGCCGTATTCCGGAGGATCTCAGCGAATCCTATGTTGCGGAACTGGAAAGCGCCCTCGCCTATTCTCCCGCCGAGATCGAATATGTATTGCCCGAATTTATTGAAGACGCCTGCCCGCCGTGGGCGATTCTTGCCATTACCTTTACGAATAAGGCGGCGCGGGAGATCAAGGAACGTCTTGAAAAAATGTTTGACGGGGAAGAGATCGCTGACGAAGTCGTAAGCGGTACATTCCACGCGGTGTGCCTCCGTATTCTGCGCAAGTACGGCGATACCGTCGGACTGCACAGCGGTTTTACCATTTACGATACCGACGATAAGAAAAAAATGGTGCTGGCCTGCATGCGGGAACTCGGCATCGACGAAAAAATTCTGCCGGTAAAGACGGTGGCCAATGCCATCGGTACGGCGAAAGACCAGCTTGTCACCGCGGAACGCTATGTGACCGACCCCCGCGACGCGCGTAAACGCGATATAGCCAAGGTCTATGCGCTTTACGAAAAACGCATGGCCGAAAACAATGCGGTTGATTTTGACGATATTATTCTGAAGACCGTCATGCTTCTTACGGAAAATGAGGAAGCGCGCGGATATTATCAACGAAAATTCCGTTACGTACTTGTCGACGAATATCAGGACACGAACTATGCGCAGTTCCGCTTGTCGGAACTGCTTTCCGGGAAGTACCGCAATATCATGGCGGTCGGCGACGATGACCAGAGTATCTACAAATTCCGCGGCGCCACCATTGAAAATATTCTGAATTTCGATCGCGTGTATACCGACGCGAAGATCATCAAACTGGAACAGAACTATCGTTCGACGAAGAACATTCTGGCGGCGGCAAACGCCGTAATCTCCCATAACAGCGGCCGTCATGACAAGAGCCTGTGGTGCGACGGCGCCGAAGGTGACAAGGTCGCGCTTTTCTGTGCCGCAACGGCGGAAGAGGAAGCCAAATATATCGTGGATACGATCACGCGTCTCCGCGTTTACGAAAAGCGCAATTACAGTGATTTTGCGGTGCTTTACCGTGTGAACGAACTGTCGCGCGGCATTGAAAGCGCGTTTGCCAAGAGCGGTATGCCGTATCGCGTTCTGGGCGGTCAGCGTTTCTACGACCGTAAGGAAATCCGCGATATGACCGCGTATCTTTGCTTGATTCTGAACCATAACGATTCGCAGCGTCTGCTTCGCATTGTCAACGAGCCGAAGCGAAAGATCGGCGACGGAACGCTTGACGCGGTGTCGGCGATAGCGGCGGAGACCGGACTTTCCATGTTTGCGGTGATGACGCACGCGGACGAATATCCCGCTTTACAGAAGACGGCCGCGCGGCTGATGGCCTTTACCCGCATGATCGAAAATCTATCCGACACCGACGCCTTGCCGTCCGAACTTCTGTCGCGCGTTTATACGGAAACGGGATACGAAGAAATGTTGCTTGCCGCAGGAGAGGCCGAGAAAGACCGCGTTGACGCGATCCGCGAATATATCGGCGCGGCTGTGGAATACGAGCGCCGCCTGACCGTGCGCGGCGAAACGCCGACTTTGCTCGGATTTCTGGAGGAAGTGGCGCTTGTCAGCGATGTGGATAAATACGACGAAAATGCGGACGCGGTCGTATTGATGACCGTCCACAGCGCAAAGGGACTGGAATTCCCGATCGTTTTCCTTGCCGGCATGGAGGAACGCATTTTCCCATCCATGCAGAGTATTGACGCCGGCGACGAACAGATAGAGGAAGAACGCCGTCTCGCCTACGTGGCCATTACCCGCGCCAAGGAGAAACTTTTTATCACACATACAGGATGCCGCCGTCTTTACGGATCGACCGCGTTCAACATGCTCTCCCGTTTCGTCGCGCAGGAAATACCGCGCTCGCTGATTGAGGAGACCGCGCCTGTCCGTCCTGACCGTGCCCCCGAAAATGTACGTCATACATTGCCGAAAAGCCGTATAAAGCCGGTTCCCGATTACCGCCGCGAATTGTCCCGTGCGGCGGTGCCGCATACCGCCGTTCCCGGCACACCGAAACTTTTGGCGGTCGGAACGCGCGTGACCCATGCGCTTTTCGGGAACGGTACCATTCTCACCGCCAAGCCGGCTGGCGGCGATATTCTCTACGAAATCGCATTTGACAGCGGCGAGACAAAACGCCTGATGGCGACCTACGCCAAGTTGCGCGAGATATGACCGTTTTTCTTAAAATAACGCAGAAAGGAAGCCACGATGATTCTCATTATCGCCGAAAAGCCGAGCCTCGGCCGTAACATTGCCGCGGGTATCGAATCCATACCCGGCAATACGCCTCTGAAGAAGCAGAACGGCTATCTTGAAGGCAACGGCTATCTTGTTTCATGGGCTTTCGGGCATCTGTTTTCCCTTTGTGATGTGGAGACATATGCGCCGAATCCCGACGGCGGCAATGCCTGGACATATAAAAATCTGCCGTGTTTTCCGAAGCAATTCGCTTTTGAACTGCGTAAGGAAAACGGTAAGACCGACGCCGGCGTCCGTCGGCAATTCGACACGCTGTCGGCGCTATGCAACCGTAAAGATGTGGAAAGCATCGTGAATGCGGGAGACGCCGACCGGGAGGGCGAAATCATTGTACGGCTCTGCCTGAAATATGCGCTGAAAGAAAAAAAGCCGCTGTACCGACTCTGGCTTCCCGATCAGACGCCCGAAACGGTACGGAAAGCGCTGAGCGATATGAAGGAAGAAACGGCGTACAACAATCTCGCGCAGGAGGGATTTGCACGCACCTACATTGACTGGCTTTACGGTGTGAATCTGACCCGTTATGCCACGCTTCGCGCAGGCACGCTTCTGCGCGTCGGCCGCGTTATCGTGCCGATTGTGCGCGCCATATACGAGCGCGACATGGCCATCGCCTCATTTAAGCCGGAAAAGTATTTTGCCGTTATTTCCAAAGAAAAAACCAACGGCGAAACGGTGGAATTGCAGTCGAAAACCAAGTTTACCGCGGCGGAGGCCGATAAAGCCAAGGCTTTTGCGGAGGCATACAATGCCGAGACGGCCACCGTTACGTCGGTGAAAAACAAAAAAGATACGCTTTTCCCCGGAAAACTGTATTCTCTGTCAAAACTCCAGAACGTTCTCAGTAAAAAATACAAAATGTCGATGTCGGAGAGCCTTGAAACGGTACAGAAACTGTACGAGGCCGGGTATCTGACCTATCCGCGTACCGATTCCGAATATCTCGCCACCGCCGAAAAAGATAAGGTGAGGGAAATCCTGTCCCGTGTGAAAAAACTCGGTTACCCTGTGTGTTTCAAGGATAAAAAAAGCATTTTCGACGACAGCAAGATCGAATCCCATTCCGCGCTCACCCCGACGTATAAAATCCCGGACGTGAAGAGCCTCTCCGAGAGGGAACGCAATGTTTACAGCACCGTTTTCCGCCGTTTTGTCGCGGTGTTCTGTGCGGAAGACTGCGTGGTATCCAAAAGTGAGATCGAGATTGCGGTCGGCGACAAAGAGGTTTTCACGCTGAAGGGTACAGTGATCCTCGAACCGGGCTTTACGAAATTCGATGATGCGCCGCACAAAGATAAAGTGCTTCCGCGTCTCTCCGAGGGCGAAACGGTGAACATCCGTTTTGAACCCGTCGAAAAGGAGACCGTGCCGCCGCGGCATTATACCGTTGAAACATTGAACAATTATCTGAAAAATCCTTTCAAAGAGGAAAAGGCAAAGAAGCAGGACGAACAGGAAGACGGCGAAAATCCGAACGACGATGAGGAATACCGCGCCATGTTTGAGGGCGTGGAACTCGGTACGGAGGCCACGCGTACCGGCATTATAGACAATGCGCGGAAAAGCCGGTATATCGAACTGAAAAAAGACGTATATTATCTTCTTCCCGCCGGAAAAAATCTGATTGAATCGCTGAACGCCATGAATATCAGCATGGATAAATACAAGACCTGCGAACTGGGACGCGCCCTGAAAAAGGTATACCACGGACAGATGACCGTCGGCGAAAGCGTGGCGCTGGCGGAGGGGGAAATACGGGACGTCTTCACGCGCGCGCCGCTCTCCGATACGGGAAAAGACGGCGACCTTGTCGGCGTTTGCCCCGTTTGCGGCAGAAATGTCCTGCGCACGCGTTTCCGTTATGCCTGCGAGGGAACGGCAGACGGAAGCTGTGATTTTTCGGTCGGTACGAGCATCTGCGGCAAAACCATTCCGCTCCCGGCCGTGCAGGATCTGCTCCGCGACGGAAAGACCAAAAAAATGAACGGCTTTTATTCCAAGAAGAGCGGGCGCACATTTTCCGGCGCGCTGAAAGTAGATAACGGAAAGGTGGTATTCGATTTTTCATGAAACCGTTTCACTATGCTTTGTTTGATGTTGACGGCACGCTTATCGACAGTATGCGCTACTGGGAGTCTGCGGCAAAAGAGTTTCTGGAGAAGAACGGAAAAAATACCTGTGTGACCGCGGAAATGCATGAAAAACTTCACTCCATGTCGCCGGTGGAGGGCGTGATCTACCTTGCCGAAATATGCGGCCGCGAGGTAAAGCCGGAGGAATTCGTCGTTATGCTGGACCGGCATTACCGGCATGATGTGTCTCTTCGGCCGGGCGTCCGGGAATCGCTTTCGCTGATGAAAGAAAACGGCGTGCATATGGCCGTACTGTCGGCAAGTTTTGAAGAGCCGCTGCGCCGTTTGTTCGGGCGCCTCGGTATTGACGGTATGTTTGAATTCATCATGACGGCAGAAAGTTATCCGCAGGGAAAGAGCGACAAAACCATGTTTCTCGACGCGTGCCGCAGATTGGAAGCGTCTCCGGAGGAAATCGTGCTGTTTGAAGATGCCTATTACAGCATCGCAACGGCAAAGTCGCTCGGCATGCGTATTGTCGGCATTGAAGACTCGTCGGAAAAGGAAAAGAACGCCGTTATGGAGGCGTCCGAACTGTATTTTCAGGACGGCATATGGAAACCGTCAATGCTTCCTTTCTCCCAATCCGTGAAATAAATGCGTAAATGTAAAATCCGGTTTACATATAAAAAGGATAAAGACGACGGATGTTTTTCTTTGGCAGCACAGGGGAATACTGATGCGGTATTGCCGGCGATACAACGAAAACAGCGGACATTCTTTGGAATGTCCGCTGTTTTTCATCTGACGGTATAAGTCGCGTGGGTACGGAGAAGACGGATAAACAAAAGGTCGGCGAGCGACGAAAGATAAAGCTGCGCGCCTTTTTCATCGTTTCGTACGGCGGGCAGAATTTCACGGCGCAGAAAATCGGTTTCACGCCGTGCAATGTCGGAGGAAAAGGTGCGGTCGCACAGGAAAAATCCGGGATCGACGGCGACGACACGCGACAGTGCCGCCATCGGGAAAGACAGGAGAAAACATAAGGTATCTTTGGCGCTTCCCGCGCACAACGAGGCCTCGCCGCATTTTTCGGCAAGAAAGAAAAGATGATCGTCGGAGAGTGGCATGCCGCGTACTTTTCCGCATCCCTGTGCCACGAACAGGAGCGCCGGCGGCGTTACGGTCAGACGTTCGCCGTTTTTCAGATAGTGAGAGGAAATCGTGCAGTTGCCGCCCGCAATCGGCGCGGTGTAAGAATAAAGTTGCATCGGTCACTCCTTTCGCTTTTTTTCAGAATCCGTATCGGAAGAGAATACCGCGCTTTTCTTCGTCGGTCATATCGGCCGTGAAGCGCGATTCTGCAAGACGACGTTTTACATCGGAAAAATTCACGTCGCCGTTTCCTGTGGCGTCGGCGATCGCGCGGTCTATATCTTCGCGGCGGTATCCTTTGCTTATAAGAATCGCCGTTATGCGCCGCTTTCCGTAAAGCCGTGTGTTGGCAAGCGTTACAACGAAGCGGGATAGTTGTTCGGATTCGCGGATAAATCCTTTTGCAAGCATATGAGCAACGGCGTTTTCCGCGCTTTCTTTTTGAAATCCGCGTTGCAGGAGTTTACGGTAGAGTCCGTTTGCGCTGTTGTCGCCCGCGGCCATGATGGCATAGGCGCGTTCGCGCGCCGCATCCGCGTCGCTTTTCCGTATCAGTATATGATAGTCTTCCGTATACAGAACGTCACCGGGAACGGGGGAGCCGGCTTCGCTGTAATCTTCGGCCGCAACGGTGATATGCTTTTTTTTCTGCGTATCACCGTCGTCGAGGATCACGGTAGCCGACAGCGTACCGTCTTTATTGTCGCGAAGACTTTTCAGTATGTACGTCATACCTCGTCTTCGGGAAGTTCAAATTCACGGATATCGTAATCGTCGCTGTCTTCGTCTGCGTTGTCATCCGTTCCGTCGATCGTGCGCTGTTTCAGCACGTCGCGGATTTTGGCCTCCAGTTCGGCGGCCATTGCCGGGTCGGATTCAATATATTTGCGTGCATTTTCACGCCCCTGACCGATACGGTTGCCGTTGTAGGAGAACCACGAACCGCTTTTTTCGATAATGCCGGAAGAAACGCCGATGTCGATGATCTCGCTGGTTTTGGAAATGCCGGAACCGTAAAGAATGTCGAATTCCGCGGTGCGGAAAGGCGGTGCGACCTTATTTTTCACCACTTTGCAACGAACGCGGTTGCCGTATACGTTTTCGCCGTTTTTCAGCGCTTCGCCCTTGCGGATTTCGATGCGGACAGACGCATAGAATTTCAGCGCGCGGCCGCCCGTTGTGACTTCGGGACTTCCGTACAGAACGCCCACCTTTTCACGGAGCTGGTTGATAAAGATCACGATGCAGTTGGATTTGGAGATGGCGCCGCTCAGTTTACGCATGGCCTGCGACATAAGCCGTGCCTGCAGACCCACGTGATTGGCACCCATATCGCCGTCGATTTCCTGACGCGGTACGAGCGCGGCCACCGAGTCGATGACGATGATGTCAATGGCGCCGGAATTGGCCAGCGCTTCGGCAATCTGGAGCGCCTGTTCGCCGTAGTCCGGCTGTGATACGAGAAGCGTATTGATATTGACGCCGAGATGCTTTGCATAGATCGGATCGAGCGCATGCTCTGCGTCGATAAAGGCCGCTTCGCCGCCCGCTTTCTGTACTTCGGCAATGACCTGCAGAGCGACGGTGGTTTTACCCGAAGATTCCGGGCCGTAGATTTCGATAATGCGTCCTTTCGGAACGCCGCCGATGCCGAGCGCGTTGTCAAGAGAGAGAGAACCGGTCGAAACCGCGCTGACATTGAGGTTTGTGGTTTCGCCGAGGCGCATGATGGTGCCTTTACCACATTCGCGTTCAATGCGTGTAAGAGCGGTCTCCAGGGCGTCTTTTTTGCTCATTTTGGGATCTTTTTCTTCGTTTTTAACGTTCTTTTTGGTTGCCATAACCCAAACTCCTTGTATTTCTGTCTGTTGTTTGCTTTTTATAAATGCGGATCACAGGGTAATGCGGATGGCGCCGTCGCCGCGGACGGCCAGTATCATGGAGGCGCCTTTACCGAATACGGCGTCCATCACCGACACCAGTTCTTTCTCAAGTTCGTGACGTACGAAAATCTGTACCGTACCGGCAAATCCGCCGCCGTGTACACGATAGGCGCACCCTTTATTTTCAAGAAGGCCTTCCGCTACGGCAAGAGCAAGAGACAGACCTTGCTCTTCTACGTTCTTCACGGTGTATACATTCTGTAAGAAACGGAAAGACGAATTGCCGGAAGCGATGACATCGCGGAGGAAAAGATCAATGTTCCCTGTGCGCAGAGCCTCTGCCTGTTCTTTCACGCGTTCATTCTCGCGGACAAAATGCAGGGCGCGCAGAATCGCGCGGTCGCCGACGGCGCGGCGCAGAACCGGGATATTTGCGATGATCTCCGACTCTGTGATACCGCGCAGAACATCGCGGCCGAAATAGGCGGCGACCTTTTTCATTTCTGCAGGGACGGAGGCATAGTCCTCGTTGAGATCCGCATGGTTACCGCCCGTATTGACGATGCAGAGCGAAAGCCCGGCGCTGGTCAGCGAAAAGGCGATCGGTTCGATTACGGGATTTTTCGGATCGTTGAAATCAATGGCGACAAAACCGCCGACGGCGCAGGCCATCTGATCCATAAGGCCGCAGGGCTTGCCAAAATATTGGTTCTCGGACTGCTGCGCTGCGCGGGCGATGACAACAGGATCGACCTTGCCGTCGTTGAACAGCTCGCTCAGGATCTTGCCAATGAGCACGGTGTATGCCGCGGACGAACTCAGACCAGAACCCGCGGGCAGCGTCGTTCTGATCTCGGCGTTGAAGCCGCCGCAGTCCAGACCAAGTTCGCGGAAGGCCGCGATCATGCCGCGGACGAGGGATTTCGGCGTACCGAATTCACCGGTGCGCACGGCGGTGTGGTTCAGCCTGACCGTAAAATCGCTGTAACCTTCGGAGTGGATGTGGATGGCGTTTTCGCCGTTCTTCTCAAAATCGGCGTACAGGCCGAGGTCAACGGCGGAGGCCAGGATCCTGCCCTGCTGGTGATCCGTGTGGTTGCCGGCAAGCTCCGTCCGGCCGGGAACGAACAATTTCTTTTCCATATATCTGTTACCTTCCATCAAAAAGGACTAATCTTCTACTTATATCAAGATATACTAATTTACCAGTAAAGTCAACCATAAAAGCGCTTTTCAGCCATAAAAGTCCAGCAACATATACAAAAGATGGATGAGCTGACCAGCGCCTCGAGCGGAACGGAGTTGAAAAAGCCGAGGCTTCGGGGTATACTGAATCTATAATGAAAGACAGGGCGGATCGGCATGAGGAACGTTTTTTCACCATCGGCGCTCGGCTTGGCGCACGAATACATATCTACGGAGCAGAACGGCCTGCACAGCTACGGC
>CAJLXA010000008.1 GCA_905210485.1 uncultured Eubacteriales bacterium
AAAGAATCCCACCCCGCTCTTGCAAGGCGGGGGCTTGCGTGTATAATAAAAATGTAGTATAATACATACGTGACAAATCGTTATGCAACGATTTGCGGCCGCTTTTCGCGGCCTTGCGGGCAAATATGCCCGCCGTATTCCTTGATGTCCATCGAAAAAACGCCGGTGCAAGCACGCATTTTTTCTCGTCGCGGGCACCATGGATTCCGCAGAGAATAACGGTTTTTGGAAGGAGATTTTATGACCCCCGAAGATATTACGGCATTTAATCTCCGTGATGAAAACAAAGAATTGCCGGCGTTTCTCGAAAGGCGCGCGGCCTATCTTGCGGAATATGCGCATATCGTGACGGAAGAGATCGGAGACAGCGACGAGGTAAGCGGACTTCTCGCCGATGCCGGTGAAAGATTCCGTATGTTTCTCGAAAAGGCGTCCCCCGATATGTCGTCCGTTTTGCCGGTGCATGAACAGGAACTCAGTGCCGAACTATTGAATTTGAGCGGGTGCGATGCGGCGGTCTTTGCCATGCGGTTGTCCGCGGAATATCGCCGTATGCGGCGCGGTCTTTTCTTAAGGCCTCCCGAACGATTTCCGCAAAATACGCGTGTGGCGGTTGTCGATAACCGCTTTTCCGATATGGCATTTGATAAACTCGTTAAGTATGCCGCCGATGCACGTATTTATCATGCTGATAACTTTCGCATTGCCGCGGAAAGTACGGCGATCGGCGATACGACGGGTGCGCTTCTGCCGATCGAAGGACCTACGGGCGAATGGATTATGCCGACGATTGCCCTGATCGAAGAATACGATCTTCTGATCTCCGCGGTTTTTTCTGTCGGAAGTAAAGAAGAAACCATGCGTTATGCGCTTCTGACGCGCCGCCGTTTTTTTATATCGGAGGGGGCGCTTTACCTCAGTTGCCGCGTTATTCCGTCAACGCATATGCCTGTACCGGCGGTATTGAACGCCGCCGCAATTATGGGTATGGCGGTTCATTCCATAGATTCCGATCGGCGTGCCGCAAGGGAAAAACGGGCGTTTCTGCTGACTTTGCAGACAAACGATTGCAGCGCGGAGGCATTTCTGACCTATTGTGCGCTGTTTACGGCCTCTTTCACGTTTATCGGTTTTTATCCCGTATTGTGACAGCGCGCCGGCTTCCTGAACATGAATTATAAATTGTAAGAATATATATGAGGAATGAGAACATATGAAAGAATTGATTTACCGTCCGCGCGGTGTGTGTTCGCGGGAAATCTACATCCGGCTTGACGGAAAGAAGATTGATGAAGTCCGGTTTACCGGCGTTTGCCCCGGTAATACCGTCGGTGTGGCGGGACTGGTGGTCGGTATGGATGCCGATGAAGCCATACGACGGCTTTCGGGGATCCGTTGCGGCGCGAAGTCCACGTCCTGTCCGGATCAGCTTGCCAGGGCGCTCGGCGAAGCGCTCGCCGCTGAAACAGCGGACAATAAAGACAACAAATAAGAATACAGTATGACAATAGGGAGGATATGAGAATGAATTTTCACGAACAGTATGACAAATGGCTGAATTCTTCGGTACTGAAAGAGGAAGAACTGGCCGAAATTATGTCCATGATGGGGGACGAAGAAAAAATCGCGCTTCATTTCGGCTCCGTTCTGGAATTCGGCACGGCCGGACTCCGCGCGCAAATGGGCATGGGGCCCGCCTGCATGAATGTTTACACGGTTGCACAGGCAACACAGGGAATTGCCGCTTTGATTCTCCGTGAAAAGGGAGAGTCGCGCGGTGTGGCAATCGCTTATGACAGCCGCAACAATTCCGCGCTGTTTTCGCAGGTCGCCGCCGAAGTGCTTGCGGCAAACGGTATCCGCGTTTACATTTTTGACGGCATACGTCCGACACCCGAGCTTTCTTTTGCGGTCCGCAACCTTTCCGCGATCGCCGGCATCAACATTACGGCGTCGCATAACCCGAAAGAATATAACGGATACAAAGCATATTGGGAAGACGGCGCGCAGATTTCTCCCGAACAGGCCGCCGTTGTGAGCGCCGCTATTGCGGATATTGACGTTCTGACAGGCGCCCGCCGTATTCCGTATGCCGAGGGCGTAGAAAAAGGTCTTATCACGGTTCTCGGTGAAGATTTTGACGAAAAATATCTTGCCGCCGTTGAAAAAACGGCCATCAATCCCGACGCCGTGCGGCGCGTCGCGGACGAACTGAAAATCGTGTATACGCCTCTCCACGGAGCAGGGTATAAAATGGTGCCGGAAATGCTCCGTCGCATGGGACTCCGCCATCTTTACACGGTTGACGCGCAGATGACGTTGGACGGCAATTTCCCGACGGTAAAAAAACCGAATCCCGAATATGCCGATGTTTTTAAACTCGGCATTGAAATCGCCGACCGCGTCGGCAGTGATCTTGTGATTGCCACCGATCCCGATTCCGATCGCGTCGGTGTGGTGTGCCGCCGCCCCGATAAAACGTTTGCCACCATCAGCGGTAACCAGATGGGCGCATTGCTTCTGGATTACGTTATCGAAGCAAAACGCGAAAAGGGAACGCTCGGTCCTTGCGACTATGCGGTGAAGTCCATTGTTTCCAGCGATATGGCATATGCCATTGCGGAAAAACAGGGCGTAAAACTTTATGATGTACTGACAGGATTCAAATTCATCGGCGAAGTTATCAAGAACTATGAAGAAAGCAAACGGGAGGGCAACTTCCTTTTCGGCTTTGAAGAAAGCTACGGCTACCTGTTCGGCAGTTATGCCCGCGATAAGGACGCCGTCGGCGCTTCTATGATGATTGTTGAAATGACGGCTTTTTACCGTGCGCGCCATATGACGCTCCTTGAAGCGCTTGACGCATTGTATGAAAAATACGGATTCTACGGCGAAAGCATGACGGATATTTATATGGAAGGTTTGGACGGCGTTGAAAAACGCAAAAAACTTATGAATAATCTCCGGCAGAATCCTCCCAAAGCCTTTGCCGGTGTTGCCGTACGCAAGATCGGCGACTACAGCATCTCCGAAATCCGCGATGTTCTCAGCGGCGAGGTAACGCCTACCGGACTTGTACCGAGCAATGTTCTCTACTATACGCTGGAGAACGGTGATAAAATCATTGTCCGTCCGTCCGGTACGGAACCGAAAGTGAAGATCTACATTCTTGCGCATGCTGACGGTAAGGAAAAACTGAAAGAAAAAATCGCCGCTTACGGCGAAGACGCGAAAAAGCAAATGGCCGTTTAAAACCGTATCATCATTTTTACGGACAGGATAAAGGAAAGGACACCGATACAAACGTGACCGAAAGACAGAAGCACATAAGAAACTTTTCAATTATCGCCCATATCGACCACGGTAAATCCACGCTGGCCGACCGTCTGCTCGAAAAAACGAGAACAGTGGCCGTCCGGGATATGGAAGCACAGCTTCTTGACAACATGGATCTTGAACGTGAACGCGGAATCACCATAAAGGCGCGCGCCGTGCATATGGAATACCGCGCCGCCGACGGTGAAGTTTATTATTACAATCTGATAGACACGCCGGGGCATGTGGACTTCGGCTACGAAGTTTCCCGATCGCTGAACGCCTGCGAAGGCGCGCTCCTTGTTGTGGACGCAACGCAGGGCGTGGAGGCACAGACGCTGGCGAATGCCTATCTCGCCATTGACAACAATCTGGAGATCGTTCCCGTCATCAACAAGATCGACCTTCCGTCGGCGGATATCGAACGTTCCCGAAAAGAAATCGAAGACGTTATCGGTATTCCTGCCGAGGATTGTCCTGCCGTTTCCGCAAAAATGGGTATCAATATCGAAGCGGTACTCGAAAAGATCGCAACGGATATTCCGGCGCCGCGCGGCGATGAAGACGCACCGCTTCGCGCCCTCATTTTTGACGCGTACTACGACAGTTATCTCGGGGTTGTGGTCAACGTCCGCCTGATGGACGGCAAGCTTAAGGCCGGCGACAAGATACGTCTCATGAGCACCAACGCCGTATACGATGTTGTGGAAGTCGGCACAATGGAGCCTTTCGGTCTTCAGAAATGCGATTGCCTTGCGGCGGGCGACGTCGGCTATATCACGGCCAGTATCAAGACGGTCGGCGATACGCCGGTCGGCGACACGGTGACAAACGCCGAGGGCGGCGCCACGGAGCCGTTGCCGGGATTCCGCGAAGCGCACCCGATGGTCTATGCCGGCATTTATCCTGCGGACGGCGCCCGGTACGGCGATCTTCGGGAAGCGCTTGAGAAACTGCAACTGAATGATGCGGCATTGGTCTTTGAGCCGGAAACGTCTATTGCGCTCGGATTCGGTTTCCGTTGCGGATTTCTCGGTCTTCTTCATATGGAGATCATCGAAGAACGTCTGGAAAGGGAATTCAATCTCGATCTGATCACAACGGCACCGAGCGTTATTTATAAAATCGACAAGCGAAACGGCGAAACGATCTATGTAGATAACCCTGCCGGTTTTCCGTCTCCGGATGAAATCGAGACCGCATACGAACCGATCGTGCGCGCCAATATCATTGCGCCCTCCGATTATATCGGCGGCATTATGGATCTTTGTCAAAGCAGGCGCGGCGAGTTCAAAGACATGAAATATATCGACACGGAGCGCGTGGAACTGCATTACCGCCTGCCTCTGAACGAGATTATATACGACTTCTTTGACGCATTGAAAAGCCGGACAAAAGGATATGCGTCTTTGGATTACGAATTTGCGGATTACGTGCCGTCAAAACTTGTCAAACTGGATTTTCTTCTGAACGGCGAACCGGTGGACGCTTTGTCTTTCATCGTGTTTGAGGAACGCGCCTATCAGCGCGCGCGCCTCGTTGCGGAGCGGCTGAAAGAAAATATTCCGCGCGCTTTGTTTGAAATCCCGATACAGGCCGCTATCGGTTCCAAAGTCATTGCGCGGGAAACGGTGAAGGCCATGCGGAAAGACGTGCTTGCAAAGTGCTACGGCGGCGACGTAACGCGTAAAAAGAAACTGCTTGAAAAACAAAAAGAAGGCAAGAAAAAAATGCGTCGGCTCGGCTCTGTCGAAGTAACGCCCGAAGCGTTTATGGCCGTTCTGAAACTGGATAATGAAGAATGACCGCGGGGCGCTCGGCCTCTATGTGCATATACCGTTTTGCCTGAAAAAATGCCGCTATTGCGATTTTTGTTCTTTCGCCGGTCTGCCGCCGGAGACGCGGGAACGCTATATCGACGCGCTTGTAACGGAAATCGGGGCGGCACCGGCATACGACGGCACCGCCGTATCCGTCTTTTTCGGCGGCGGAACGCCCTCTCTCCTGACGCCGCGTGAAGCGGAGACCGTTCTGTCTGCGTTGCGGTGGAAATACCGCCTGGCCGACAATGCGGAGATCACGTTTGAAGCCAATCCGAAAAGCATGGATGCGGACGGTCTTTCTGCGTTTCGCGCGCTTGGATTTAACCGTATCAGTATCGGCGTACAAAGTTTCTGCGATGAAGAATTGCAAACGCTCGGCCGTATTCATACCGCGCGGGAAGCCGAAAAATTTGTGGAGGCCGCTTTCGGCGCGGGATTCGGGAATGTAGGGATCGACCTGATATATGCCATTCCCGGCCAGACGCCGGATACGCTGAAATACACGCTTTCACGCGCCGTTTCACTGGCTCCCACACATATTTCCGCCTATGGATTGATTTTGGAAGAGGGGACGGATTTTTACCGTAACCGGGATAAACTCGCGTTTTTTTCGGACGACGCCGAAGCCGATTGTTACGCAACGGTGTACCGCACCCTTGAAGAGGCGGGATACCGGCAATATGAGATCAGCAACTATGCGCGCGACGGCTTTATGTCCGTGCATAATCTCGGTTATTGGCAAAGCCGGCCGTACCTCGGATTCGGCGTTTCGGCTTATTCATGCTTCGGCGGTGTGCGCCGCGGCAATACGCGCGACATAGCGCGATATATGGCGTCACCGACAAAATCGGTGTGCGATACGGAAGAAATGACGCCGGAGAATACGGAGTATGACTATATCATGCTGGCATTACGCACGGCGGATGGCATAGCGGAAAAAGAATTTTTTTCTCTTTTCGGCCATGCATTTTATGAAAATAAAAGAAAACTTTTGCAAAAATATGTGGATGCGGGGTATGCTGTATATGACGGGGAACGTACGCGCCTCACCCACGAGGGATTTTATCTTTCCGACGCAATCCTCACGGATATATTGTAAGATTTGACTCTTGACAAAAGTAAAGAATCTTGCTACAATATAGGCAACAGGTAATTTATATTTTACATTTGAATTCTGAAAGGAGCGGGGTCGGCGATATTCTGATCCCGATACACGTATGATCGAAGAAATTATGGAAGGCGATATTTACACGCTTACCGATGACGAAGACGGTTCCGAAAGCGAATACGAAGTTCTCGGCACATATAAGGACGGCGATAAAGAATATGTCGCCCTGATTCCCAATGAAGAGGACGCCGAAGAGTATGTCATTCTTCGCTGTGATAAAGATGAAGCCGGAGAAATGACGTTCTCCACAATCGACGACGATGAAGAGTTTGACCGTATCGCGGATTACTTTGAAGATGAGATCTTCAGCGAAGTGGATTGCGATGCCGCCGGAGACAGCACGGATAAAGAATAATTCCGCGCTTTCATTTACAGAATACTTCCTGCTTAGTGCGTGATAAAGCCGTTTTGGACCTACAACTATATTTCGGAGTTCCGACTTCGGTGACCGGGAACGCAGACCTCCCGCCCGCCCCGCTTATGCCGGGCGACAGCGGACGCTGGGAGCGCAATGGCACAGAGGGGGACACCACCTGCAAAAGCAGGGTTAAATACTGCTTTACACGGCTTGGCGGGTTTTATTTTACAACCTATCGGAAAAGCCGCGCGTGACTTTCCGTTCGGCGATCCGGATAGGATTTTGCCGTGCGCAGTCATGCGCGGCTTTATTTTCCGCATCGACAACAATAAATATATACGGACAACTGTCCGAAAAGGAGTAAAAAATGGGACTTATCAGAGCTGCTGCCGCTGCAGCCGGCGGCGTTCTCCGCGATCAATGGAAAGAATATTTTGCCTGCGATTCGCTGTCAAATGACGTACTTATCAAAAAGGGAACGCTTCAGACGAAGAAACGCGGTCTTTTCGGCGCGCGCAACAAGGCGAACGAAGACATTATCACCAACGGCTCGATCATCGCGGTCAGCGAAGGGCAGGTCGCGCTCATCGTGGATAACGGCAAGATCGTTGAATTCTGCGCGGAACCGGGCGCCTTTGAATGGAAAACATCGTCCGAGCCGTCCTGCTTCGGCGGCGAATTCTTCAAAGGTATGCTGGATTCTTTCAAACGCGTCGGCTATCGTTTTGCTTTCGCCGGCGATACCGGTTCGCAACAGCGCGTGTATTATGTCAATACGAAAGAGATTTTTGACAACAAATTCGGTACGACCACGCCTGTACCGTACGACGATCCCTATTACCGCACGGCGCTCTATATCCGCTATTACGGACAGTATTCTTTCAAAATCGAAGACCCGGTACTGTTCTATTCCGCGGTAGCCGGAAACGTCACCGATACATATACCACCGAAACGTTGCGCGGCATGTGCTCCGACGAATTCATGACGGCGCTGGACACAACGCTTGCCCGTTGTGCAACCGAAGGTTATAAATTCAGCCAGCTTCCGCTGAAACAGCGCGAGATTGCCGCATTTATGAGCGAAACTCTGGACGCGGAATGGCATGAAAAACGCGGCATGGTCATTACGTCCGTCGCCTTGGCCAAGGTAACGCCCGACGATAAGAGCCGCGAACGCATCGAAGAATTCGATACCAACACCATGCACGCCGATCCTTCCGCCATGACGGGCGGCCTTGCCTATGCCCGCATGAAAGGTATGCGCGACGCCGCAAGCAACTCTGCCGGCGCCATGACCGGTTTCATGGGCTTCGGCATGGCGGGGAACGCCATGGGCGGCGCGGCCGGCGAAAACACGCTGATCGAAAATGCCAATAACATCAAGGACAAAAAGGAAAGCGCAAAGAAAAAAGGTGCGCATACCTGTTCCTGCGGCGCTTCTTTTGACGGTAAGTTTTGCCCCGAATGCGGTAAATCCGCGGCCGATGCCGAAACATGGACCTGCACCTGCGGTGCGGTGAACATCGGCAAATTCTGCTCGGAGTGCGGTAAAAAGCGCGAAACAAAAGGGTATACCTGCGAATGTGGATATACCTCCGACAAACCGTTCAAGTTCTGCCCCGACTGCGGCAAAAAACAGTCGTAATTTCATAGTATGCCAAAGCGGGAAGAAACAATTTTGTTTCTTCCCGCTTTTCGTATGCCCGAACAATGTACGACATATATATGGAATGTTCCATGCAATAATTGCAACATTGTGTACTTTTTTAATCAGATTGTGTGATTGATACAAAAATATATAATTTTTACCAGGTATCTATTGACTTTTTTGCCAAAACGTGATACAATGATATAACAAAATCCGTACCGGGAGGACGGAGAAACGGAGGATAGAATGAAAAAACGCAGAATTATCGGATTTGTACTGACAGTGGCTTTGATCTGTTCCGCATTTTTCACGCTGACGGCGTGCGGAGATAAAGGAAATGGCGATGACAGCAAAAAGAAATCGGATGTTTCCGAAACCGCATGGTATTCCAATTTGGATTTTGGCGGTACCACAATCAGGGTCAGCCAATCTGTTGGAAAGTGGACGAACGAACGTGACGCCATGGATAACGCGGAAAAGTATACGCGCGGTCCCTCCGAGGCCGGCAATACCGATAAAGTGCAGAACATGTGCTACGACCGCAATAAAGAAGTGGCCAATTTGCTGAATGTGAAAGTCGAATATAAAAACTGTACATATTATTATGATGAAATCGGACCGAAACTGATCGATACAGCGGCGGTTCTCAGCACGGCGCCCTATGAATTTATCATCAATGACGTTGTGGCGGTCGTTTCTGCCGCAATCAAGGGTTACCTTTATAACCTAAACGATCAAACGGAGCAAAATTATTTTCGTTTTGACGATCCGTCGTGGTATAAGGACTACATGCTTGGTCTGACCATGAACGCGGATCGTATATACGCCGTTGCAGGGGACTATTTTATCGACATGCTCCGGTCGGCACACTGCCTCTACATGAATACGGAAAACTTTGAGACCTACTGCAAGGCCGAGTACGAAACGCTCGATGATTTTTATGAAATGATTCTCGGCGGGCAGTGGACGTATGACGAGTTTTCCAATCTTATCACGGTCGGTTGGAAAGAAAATGCTTCCGGCCATGCAACGCTTGACGACGAATGTATCGGCCTTATTGCCGCGACCGGCGGCGGTTTACACCCGTTCTGCTATGCTACCGATATTGAGATGGTGGAAAAGGACGCGAGCGGTAAATGGGTCATCAATCCGCATATAAACGAATTGCAGTCATATGCCGAAAAACTGAGCAGCATTTATAATAATGAGGGAACCTATTATTACATAAGCGATCTTACGGCCGGTTTTGCGGATACGTTCACGGAGGGGCGCGCGCTTTTCCTGAACAGTTATTGGCTCGGCGATCTGGAAACGGACGGCTTCCGCAGTATGGAAAAGAAAACGCCGATCGTTTATCCGAAGTGGCACATGGAACAGGAAAACTACAAAACGCATGTACACGACGCCGCCGAGATCGGATACGTTCTGACCAACGCGCAAAACTTTACGGTAACGTCCGCTTATCTGCAACTTATCAATGAGAAGAGCGTCAATGTCATGAACGAGTACTATCAATATGCTCTGAAATATAAACACAATACCGATTCAGGTGCGGTACGCATGATTGAGTTGATCCATGACACCATCTCTTCGCCTTTCAATCAGTTTTTCAGCACGGCGCAGGTGGAATGTTCGGTGATGAGGATTGTAAGCGGCAGTCCGATCAATACCAATGTGTCTTCTACGTTTGCTTCCAATAAACAGACTTATGAAGAAAATCTGAGAAATCTTACGCAGAAATTCGGTGAGCAGTGATCCCGTATAAGGGTATCGGCGCAACCGCGGTTTTGTTCCGCGGTTGCGCTTTTCTGTTACAGATTGCACAATGATTCTGCTTGCTATTCGTTTGATTTTAACAAAATATTCAAATACGGTTGATTTTTAAGGATATTTGTGGTAGAATTATTGACAGATACAAGTAATGGAGGCGCCTATGAAACGTATAATCGGGTTTTTATTGATTCTGACCCTGTCTTTGTCTGTTACGGTTGCTTTTTCGTCATGCAACGATTCAAAAGAACCGGAAAGTTCCCAAAAGACGGACGTCGACGAAGGTCTTTGGTATTCCGAACTGGATTTCGGTGGCCAGACGTTGAACGTCAGCCAGTCGATCAACACATGGACCACCGACAGCTCGATCGACAACGCAGCAAAATACACCCGTGGCCCGTCACAGGCCGGTAATACCGATAAGGTGCTTAATCTTTGCTACGATCGTAACAAAGAAGTGGCACAGCTTCTGAATGTCAAGATCAAATACACCGAAACCAACTACCGCTATAATGAGATCAACCCTTATCTTGACCAGTTGGCCATGCAGTCACAGGCGCAGTTCGATTTGATCATCAACGACGTTATCGCCGTTGTGCCTGCAATTCTTAAAGGACAGCTCTACAATCTCAAGAGTACAGAAGAGACGAATTATCTCGATCTTTCTCATTCTTCATGGTATCAGGATTATATGAACGGTCTCACGCTGGACGAAAACAAGATCTATGCGGTGGCAGGCGACTATTTCATCGACGTGCTCCGTTCGGCGCATTGTCTTTATCTGAATACCGAGCAATTTGAAACGCATTTGAATCAGAGTTACCCGACGCTTGATGACTTTTTTGATATGATTGCCAGCGGCCAGTGGACATATGATGAATTCAATACGCTCATCAACGACGGTTTTGTAACGACGACGGGCAATACTTCCGCAACACTTGACGATGAATGTATCGGTTTTCTTTGCGCATCCGGCGCGGGACGTTTTCCGTTTGGTTTCGCCACTGACATAGAAATGATCCAAAAAGACGCAAAAGGGAACTATACCGTCAATCAGGATATAACGGATCTGTCCACTTTTGCAGAATCGCTCAACAATATTTATGAAAATGCCGGCACGTTGATAGCCAATAACCAAAGCGTGAACTTCCGGCAGGCATTTACCGAAGGAAATGTTCTGTTTCTGAATACTTACTGGCTTGGCGATCTGGAATTTTCTTCGTTTCAGGCTATGGAAAAGAAAGCGCCGATCGTTTATCCCAAATGGCGTTTAGAGCAGAAGAATTATAAAACATGGGTTCACGATTCTGCCGAACTCGGTTATATCCCCGTCAACTCGGCGAACTTTACAGCTATGTCGGCCTATCTGCAACTTATCAATGAAAAGAGTGTGCCGATTCTTTCGGAATATTATGAATACACATTGAAGTTCAAGAGAAACACACAGCCCGGCGCCGTAAAGATGATTGAACTGATCCACGATACGATTACGTCTCCGTTTGACCAGTTTATCTGCGGTCAGGTTAAATCCGGTAATTTCAGTTGTTCGCCTTTCGGCATCACCTGCACGACAGGTGAGGTCATCAATACTAATGTTGCCAATACGTTTGCGAGCCATAAGAATGTTTTTGAATCGGAACTCAGAAAACTAGTGGAAAAGTTTAAAGCCATGAAATAAGAAAACCATATAGACTCCGTACCGACCGCTTCGCATAAACCTATGCGAAGCGGTTTTTTTCACTATTCACAAAAATTTTAAAAAAAGATAGCGGAAAGAATAGGAAATTGTGCAAAAAGCACTTGCAATTCGGGGAAAAGCGTGATATGATAAGAGAAGAAATATAATATGGAGGAGCAAAATGAACGCAAAAAAACTTTTGAGTCTTTTTTTGGCTTTCGCGCTGTCCTTATCCGTTATGTTCGTGTTTACGGCATGCGATGATGAAGGAAAAGATGATTCGACAAAGAAAGGCACCGATGATCCCAAGGCATGGTATGCCAATCTGGATTTCGGCGGTCAGACGTTGAATATCAGCCAGTCGATCAACACATGGACCACCGACAGCTCGATCGACAACGCAGCAAAATACACCCGTGGCCCGTCACAGGCCGGTAATACCGATAAGGTGCTTAATCTTTGCTACGATCGTAACAAAGAAGTGGCACAGCTTCTGAATGTCAAGATCAAATACACCGAAACCAACTACCGCTATAATGAGATCAACCCTTATCTTGACCAGTTGGCCATGCAGTCACAGGCGCAGTTCGATTTGATCATCAACGACGTTATCGCCGTTGTGCCTGCAATTCTTAAAGGACAGCTCTACAATCTCAAGAGTACAGAAGAGACGAATTATCTCGATCTTTCTCATTCTTCATGGTATCAGGATTATATGAACGGTCTCACGCTGGACGAAAACAAGATCTATGCGGTGGCAGGCGACTATTTCATCGACGTGCTCCGTTCGGCGCATTGTCTCTACCTGAATACGGAACTGTTCCAGACAAACCTTAACCAGAATTATGCGTCGCTTGACGAATTTTTCGACATGGTTGCTGCAGGGCAGTGGACGTATGATGAATTCAATACGCTTATCAATGACGGTTGGGTTTCTTCTTCCGGTAATGCCACGGCGTCTATCGACGACGACTGCATCGGTTTCCTTGCCACAACAGGCGCTGGATTTAACCCGTTTACCATGTCCACCGATATTCAGTTGATTCAAAAGGATGCAAGCGGCAATTACAGCGTGAATCATGATATTTCACAGCTTTCTACATATGCCGAAAAACTGAACAGAATCTACACGAATGATGGAACGGTAGTTGAGAACAATCAGTCCGTTAACTTCCGTGATATTTTCACACAGGGACGCGCTTTGTTCCTGAACACTTACTGGCTCGGCGACCTTGAATTCTCTTCTTTCCAGGCAATGGAAAATAAAGCGCCTATCATTTATCCGAAGTGGCATGAAGAACAGACAAACTACCGCGCATATGTCCATGATTCCGCAGAAATCGGTTATATTCTGACTAATACGGCGAACTTTACGCCTATGTCGGCCTATTTGCAACTTATCAATGAAAAGAGCGTGCCGATTCTTTCGGAATATTATGAATACACATTGAAGTTCAAGAAAAACACGCAACCCGGTGCCGTAAAGATGATTGAGATTATTCATGACAGCATTGCTTCTCCGTTTGATCAGTTTATCGGCAACCAGGTTTCGGCAACACTCAACAATAAAGCCGTACAGTGCAATGTCGGGGGTATCGTCCGCGGCAGCGGTACGACGTATGTCAATACGTCCGTATCCTCAACGTTTAATTCTTGCGTGAATAAATTTGAAACGGGACTTGCGACTCTCGTTGCCAATTTCAAATCGCAAAGATGATATGTCTTAAAACAGGCGAAAACTGAGAAGTGACCACCTGAAAACAAAGCCTCCCGCAGCGGATAGAAATATCTGCTACGGGAGGTTTTTATTGTGATCGGTATCTTACAGTGAAACGGTTTTACTGAATTCGGCGGATTGCTTCTTTCCGTTTTCCTTTATTTTTCCGAACCTTTTACACCCCGGAACGATTGACAAACAGAATAGACTATGCTATCATTTTATATATAGATTCTTATATGGATTTTCATTATGCTTCGCATAGGAGGTTATATGAATATATGAAATACGCGCTTACAAACGCCGTTATACTTGACGGAACAAAAGATATGCGGCCGCAGGACGGGCTTTGTGTTCTTGTCGACGGGGAGAAGATCGCGGACATTGTTCCCGAAGCAGAAATTCCGGCCGGCTATGACAAGATAGATCTCGGCGGCAAATATCTGATGCCGGGACTTATCAATATGCATGTACATCTTGCCGGGAGCGGAAAACCGCAGAAAAAACAGCGGGATAATGAGAAATTGGTGAAAACCATAATGGGATCGGCTTTCACGCGCGCGATCGCTTACAAAATGGTTTGCGGTTTTGCAAAAGACGAACTGATGAGCGGCGTGACCACCATCCGTACGGTCGGCGGACTCGGAAGTTTTGATACGCGACTGCGGGACGAAATCGCGGCGGGAAAGCAAGTCGGACCGCGGATTCTGGCGGCCAACGAGGGAATTTCCGTTCCGGGCGGACATATGGCGGGTTCTGTTGCCATCGCCGCGCATAGCATTGACGAAGCGATCGGGCATCTTCATCAATCGCAAAAGGAACATGTGGATCTCATCAAACTCATGATTACGGGTGGCGTTCTGGACGCTAAGGACAAAGGCGTTCCCGGCGAATTGAAAATGGCGCCCGAAATGGTGCGCGCCGTTTGCGATGAGGCGCACAAAATGGGTTACAAAGTTGCCGCCCATGTGGAATCGCCGGAGGGCGTGAGAGTCGCGCTTGAAAACGGTGTGGATTCCATAGAACACGGCGCGACCCCCGACGAACATATTCTGTCTCTCTTCAAAGAAAGCGGCGCGTATCTTTGCACCACGTTTTCTCCCGCATTGCCGTATGCATTGTTCGACCGCTCCGTTACCAATGCTACCGAAGTGGAGCAGTATAACGGCAATGTTGTGTTCCAAGGAATCATTGCCTGTGCAAAGGCGGCGCTTGAAAACGACATTCCGATAGTGCTCGGTAACGATGTCGGTTGTCCGTGGATCACCCAATACGATTTTTGGAGAGAACTGTATTATTTCCATAAATATGTCGGTGTTTCCAATGCGTATGCGCTGTATACCGCCACTGCCCGCAGTGCGGAAATGGCGGGCATTGCCGACATCACCGGACGGATAGCGCCCGGTCTTTCGGCAGATATGATCGTCACCGCCGACAACCCGCTGGATGACCTTCGTGCGCTACGCCATGTGGATATGGTATGGATATGCGGTAAAAAGATAGACCGTCCGCATTTCAGGCATCGTAAAAACGTGGAAGCGGAACTTGACAAATTTTTGTGATCGAAAAGCAGGAACGGACGCACGGCGTCCGTTCTTTTTTGTGCAATTTATTTCCGGCAGTGCAAAAAACAATTCTGTCGGTCATCGGGGAATTTCCTTATTATGACATGGATAAAATCTTCCGTGGCTTCCAATAATATCATTGTAAAAACCACTTCGGTGGCAATACAAGGAGTAAAAAATGAAAGCTACAGGAATTGTAAGAAGAATAGATGACCTTGGCCGCGTTGTAATACCTAAAGAAATTCGCAGAACAATGCGTATCCGCGAAGGGGATCCGCTTGAAATTTATACAGACCGGGAAGGAGAAGTAATCTTTAAAAAGTATTCTCCGATCGGTGAACTTCATTCATTTGCGTCACAATATGCCGAGACGTTGCAGAAAATATGCAATATGGCAGTGATCATTACCGATCGTGACGCCGTTATCGCCACCGCAGGTGTGGCGCGTAAGGAATACAGTGAACGGAAAGTATCCGGTGAACTGGAGGGCGTGATCGAGGGGCGCAGTCTTTATTGGCATAAAAGCGGAACAGAGACCATTCCCGTGATTGAAGACGGCGGTTCGCATTATGTATCCTGCGCTATGCCGATTATTACGGAGGGCGACGTGATCGGTTGCGTTTGTTCCGTCGTACGTTATGATGAACAGAATGAAGAAAGACTCAGTGAGGAAGTGGAGACCAAATTGATTCAGACGGCGGCGCTTTTCCTCGGTAAACAACTTGAAACCTGAAAACAAGGCACGGAGAAACCGTGCCTTGTTTTTTTATAGGGATCAGACAATGATAATGTCGTCTATCTCTTCTTTTCGTGCAATGGTATAAAGAAATTTCTTATGCATTTTTGTCCGATCCAGCATGAATATCTTTTTTTCACAGTTCTCCATGGCGGCTTTTCTCGACGCCGTTTGCTCGGTGTCGTAGTCGCTGACCACACCGTCATCCGATATGGCCGCCGCGGAAAAGAATCCTATGTCTGTGTTGACCCGTCGCAGGAACGCATTGGTTTCACCGCCGACGGTGCACATGTCGTGCGCATAATAAGTGCCTCCCGCCATAATGCAATCAATGTTGTGCCCGGAAGCTTCTATCAGACATTGCACCGAATTCGTCACGATTTTAATGTCTTTATAATCGCTTAAAAGCGGAATGACGTAGAGACAGGTGGAAGAACTGTCAATAAAGACGGACATACCGTCGTGCAGGTATTTTCGCGTTTTTTCCGACAGGCGCTTTTTTTCATCTGCATGAAGAAGTTTACGGAATTCCACGGGCAATTGGCCGTAATCGGCGGTATATACGGCGCCTCCCGCATATCTTTGCAGACACCCCATGGATTCCATGGCGCGCAGGTCGCGCCGTATTGTCATCTCGCTGACATATAAATGGGACGCAAGCCGTTTGACCGACGCCCGCTTGTTTTCCTTGAGAAAAACGAGTATTTTCTCTTGTCTTTCATTCAGCACCATGAGTTTCTCCTGTTTATCGGAATGTTCGTTTTTAAACATATCGAACATTTATTGACATTCTTCATGCATTATTGTATCATAACTGTAGTACATAATCAAGAGGAACAGAACATGTTGACGGACAATTTTTGGGGCATGCTTATTATTCAGGGAATCGGCTTTTTGGGAATTATTGCGAGTATTCTGTCGTTCCAATGTAAAAAACACGGAAAACTCATGGTATTGCGGACAGGAAACGAACTATTGTTCGGAATCCAGTACGTATTGCTTGGCGCATATACCGGCGCCGCCATGAATCTTGTGGGATGCGTGCGCAATCTGGTCTTTGCCGGAATGGTGAAAAAAGGGAAGAAAACCACGGGACTTTGTTTTCTCTTCAGCGCTTTGTTCCTTACATTTTCCGCCGTTACATGGGCAGGTTTTCGCAGCGTGCTTATCGGGACGGCAAAGGTAATTTCAACATTTGCATACGGTAACAAAAATGTGTTTCTTGTTCGGATAATGGTTCTTTCGTCGAGCACCGCCTGGCTGATATACAACGCCATTGTGGGTTCGTGGGCGGGTGTTGCCAACGAAACGCTTACGATCTGTTCCATCATTATCGGTATTTTCCGTATTGATATTCCCGAAATGCGCGCTAAACGCGCCAATGCCGCGGCGTTGGAAAGCGAAGAGAAATAAAGAAATCCCCACGGACAATGTCCGTGGGGATTTTCGGTTTTTACTTCTGTAACCGTTATTACTTCAGGATTTTTTCCATTCCTATTTTTTGAATTTTCAAGCCGATACTTTCGTAAAATTTTACAGCATTTTTGTTATCGGCCCAAACGTTCAATGTGACATTATAGCAGGCAATTTTTTTTGCATAATTTAAAACGTATTGGTATAATTCCGTGCCGATATGATGACCTCTGAATTTTTCATCGACGCATAGATCGTCAATGTATAAATTTTTTATCGGTTGCAGGGTATGAGAAGCCGGAGTTGAAATTACGCAAAATGCATAACCGCCGACCTCACCGTTTATATCGGCGACAAATACAGGTTTTGTTTCATCATGAAGTATTTCTTTCAGTTCGTCGTCGGTATACTTTCTGGAGCCGGATATGAATAGATCGGGTCTTGCATCGCTATGAACCTTTTGAACTTCAAACAATAGTTTTACAAGTCCCGGAATATCTTTCACGGTTGCTTTTCTGATGTTTAACTCTGCCATAGATGCGTCTCCTTTCGATAAACAGACCGTAAAAGGCCGTATTCGCCAAACAAAAGAAGCATCCCCCCTTTTGTTGTAAGAAAAAAGGCCTGATTTCGTATCAAACCTTAGTTCCTTAAATGGTACGGGTAACAGGGGTTGAACCTGCACGGTTTCCCACCGGAACCTAAATCCGGCGCGTCTGCCAATTCCGCCATACCCGCATAGAATCCTCAATTTCCGCGGAAAATTGAGGATTTTTTCATACGCTTATTGTAGCATATAAGCGCAAAAAAGTCAATATATTTCCCGCCGCGCGGTTTACACGGCTATCGTGGGCAGTTTCGCGGCGATAACACGTGCCATGCGCTCGTGGCCGCCTTTGCCGGGGTGCAGGCGGTCGGTGTCGACATTGGTAAAGTAGGCGGCGGCACTTTCTTCAAAAAGAGGGAAGAGACCGCTTTCGCGGTAGAGGTCGATCAGAGACAAAGACCATATATCGGCCGCTTCGCGGACGGCTTCGACGTAATCACCGATAAATTTGCCGATGCTGTTGGCATACAGTTCGTTATATTGAATATTGTCACGGCCGAAAACGGCAAATGCGCGATGCAAAGGCGTCATGATAACGATGGTTTTTTCCGCATACTGTTTTTTCAGGAAAGCGAAAAGACGATTCAGGCGGCCTTTGAACGTACAGTCGTCGAACACAAATTCCCGCACGATACGTTCTTCTTTGCGGACAGGCTCGCCGTTATCGTTTTTCTCGGTTACGACAGATTCCGTGTGCGTCGTAAACCATTCGCCGATCGGGCACGAACTGTTATAATCGTTGGTACCGATAAGAACAAAAACGGCGTCCACATCGTTGCCGAAAGTATCATAAACCTTTAAAGCCTGCTGATAAACATCGGCAGAATTGGCGCCGTTAACGCCGTATCCGTGCGTTTCCATGCCGAAATCGTTTTTTAAGAGATCAAAATAGCGCTCGCCTGTCTTAACGCCGACGCCATCGGTAATGGAGTCGCCGAGAAAGCAGGCTCTTTTATTTTTCCATTGTGTGTTTTGCATAGGTGTACTACTCCTTATTGTGCACGGTCGATGTACCGGCGGATTTTTTACGACAAATGTAAAAAAAGCGGTGTGGCGAGCCGTTCCATGGCGCAACCGATGCGCTATTTTCAGTATAGCACATACCGGAACGAAAAACAAGCACGTTTTTTATGTTTTGTAAAAATATTGAAATGACAATGAATCGCTGTCCGATGACAAATCCGATTCACAAAAATAAACGGCAATAGACCGGTAATCGGATTATGCGATTGCCGGTTCCTCGGCTTTTGCTTGTAACAAAATGTAAATAATCGTAAAAAAATGTAAAAAATGTATTGACATTTGTCGAATGGGGTGCTATAATGCCCGTAGAAGACATGGTTGCGGAGATGCTTTAAGGCCGGTTTTATAGTAAGAACCGGTGCATTATCCGGCACATTAAACAGTTTTGCCGGCCGCGCCGGGGCGCGGAGCTTGGGAAGACGCATGTTTTCGGCGAGGAGAAAAAGCATGAATATTATTGATATGTTTTCCATTACGGAACTTTCGCGGCTGACGGGAAAAAGCCGTCCGAGCCTCTATAAGTACATAGCGGCATACGAACGCGGCGATGAAGACGAAGTGCCGGCTCTGATGTGGGAACTTTTTCAAATGATAAAAAGCAATGTGGCAAAAACAAAAATAATCGCTTACTGTGAAGAATACTTCGCGGTGTCTGCCAAAAAGGAAGCGACCGACGACGAGTTGTTCAGGTTTCTGAAAGAGAACCGAGGCAGAATTGATCTTGAGAGCTTAAAGAAATACATTGAAGAGGAGACGAAAAAATGAGTATTTTCGGTTGGAAAAGTAAAAAAGAAAAAATCGCCGATGAAAAGAAAGCGGCAGAAGCCAAAAGTCTTGCCGTGGCAAAATTCGAGCGGGACGTCTATGCGTCTATGCAGTATTACCGTCTGCACTGTGATTTTGAAACAATAGTAAACGAGATGGAAAAAAATCAACCCATTGATGTCGAGCACAATAAACCCGTGCAAAAGTTTTTTGCGGATAATTTTCAGAACCCGATAAGACGGGGAACGGTGAATAAACTCAGCGCGGTGAAATCGGAAGCGGAAGAAAAACTCCGTATTTTCAATGAAGAAAAACGGGAGGAGGGTATTTCCGTTGAATACGGCAAAAACGCCGAAAGCATGAAAGCGGCGCTGAACCGTTTGTTTGCCGATGACAAAAACGGCCTCGGACAAGCATTGTATGCGCTTCGTTTCGCTTTTGACGACACGCAGACTTATGTCTATGAAAAGGAATCGCTGGCGGCCGTGTCGCGTCTTATGTTTGATGATGAAAACAGGATTGCGGAACTGTATGCGGATTTCAAAAACAATTATGCAACGCTCAGCCGTTCGGCGCCGGTCGCTTCTTTCGGAACGGGTATTCTTCTCGGACTTGGCGTTATGAGCCTTTTTTCCGCCGTTGTGACGCGGGGCGTTTTCCTTGCCGGGGCGGCCGCCGGATATACGGACGGAATCCTGTCCTACTATTTCGGTTGCGTTGCGCCCGTTTTCACAACGCTTGGCGTCGGAAGCGCGACCGCCAATACGGTACTTGCCTCTCTTGTTATTCTCGGTTCGACTGCCGGAAGTTTGGAGGCTGTGCGTCTGCTCAGCGATTTTAAAACGAAAAATGCGCTCCGCAGTCTTGACACCGAGGAATATACGGCGCTTCTTGCCGTTAAAGCAACGCTCGCCAAAGAGGCAAAACGCAGACTCGGTGAAGAGGAATTCAAAAACGTGCTTGACGAATATCTGAATATTGCGGATACCTTGCGCGCCGACGCGGAATATATGATGATCGTTGAAAAAAGCGATGCCGTCAATGCCAAAAACAAGATCCGCGTTACGGGACTTTTCGTTGATCGGCTGTCCGAAATAGTCGGTATCTGATACGGACAGAATAAAAAGCAGGCGATCCGGCGTCACAGAAGAAAAGGCTTCGTGACAAAAGGCAACGCCTGCTTTTTTAAGAGAATGTCAGGAGAGAAGCGCGGACTTTTTCTTTTCGGCTTTTTCGGTGAAGCGCGCGGCGTCCACAATGAACCGTTCGTGCGTTCCTTCGCCTATCGGTCCGCACTCGTCGTAGGCCTTGACGGAAAACGTGAGTTTTCTTCCGTCTATGCCGATAAGTTCGCTTTCACAGTATACCACCATGCCGACAGGAGTCGGAGAAGTGTGCCGCACCGCGATGCCTCCGCCCACCGTACTTTCTGTTTCGCCGAGACAGAGCGCAACGCTGTTCATGGCGGCCGATTCCATCATGGCGATCATGGACGGTGTGGAAAAGACGGGAAGCATGCCGCTTCCGACCATGGCGGCGGTGTTTTCCTTTTCCACCATGATGTGCTGTTTCCCTTTAAGACCGATTTTCAGTTCCATACAAAATAGACTCCTTATAATTGCAGATATCAGAACAAAATTCAGGGCAGAAAGCAGAGATGGGGTAGACGCGTGCGATGAAATATATGGCGACGGAATGAACGCGTCGTCTCATGCTTTGTATCAGAACATTTTTTGATACTTCGGCGGTTCATTTTTATCGCCCTTGTCTTCTGCCGGATTATTTTCTTTTGTTTTCGAAGAAATGAAGTGAATCAGTAAGGCGACGATCACGTAAATCAACGTGTATACGATGATGAGAACCGTCACGGTCGTCGGTGTGAAGTTGAATTTCCCCGTTACGGAGAAAAGCACGGCGAAAGTGGCGAGAAGAACGGAATAGTGCAGCACGTACTTCCATATCGACGGTAGTTGGCGTATGCGGAAAATAAGACCGAAAACGGCAAGAATGAACGAGAAAAGGAGCAGAAGAAGATATTGCGAAAAGGCGAGGCCGATTTCGCTGATGTTGGTATATCCGGAATAGATTCTGGCAAACAAATAGAAGACAAGCGCGATCAGAAGATCTATAAGCGCGGTGGTTTTCAGAATATCCATCGCGGGGCGCAGATAACGTTTCATGTGACACCTCTAAAATTTAATACATAAACAGAGTACCACATTTTACGTTGCAATGCAAGTCTTTTTTAAAAAATTCACAGGATATACATGCCGCTTTTCAGTCCGGAAATTCCGACGGAATCCGGAAAGAACGTGCAATATAATCTTTTTCCCCTTCGTTCCGATAAACGGCCGATCGGCTGTTTTTCAGAAATTCCGCAATTTCATAACAGTTCACCCATATCTGGTTGTAACCGTCCTTTTGTTCGGGGGCAAAGATTACTTCAAGTCCGAAATGAAGATGCGGAACATTGATATTGTTTACGTCTTCTTTCCGGCTGTATCCTGTCATACCGAGGTATCCGATCACTTCGCCCGCATTGACGTATTTACCCTCGTAGAGATCCTGCGGATAAGGATGCCCGCGCCGCAGATGCGCGTAGTAGTAATATCGTTTGGAATCAAGCGACCGGATTCCGATACGCCACCCGCCGTATTGATTCCATCCGATGGCTTCGACGACGCCGCTTTCCACGGCGATGATCGGCGTACCCGTGCCGCCCATCATATCATGGCCGAGATGCCGGCGCTTATATCCGTAATTCCGCGCCGCGCCGAAGTCGTCGTAATCGGAATAGGCGTAACCTTTGGCAATCGGAGAGAAAACGCGTATACCGTAGGCCGTATGCTTTTCTTCAACGCCGTTTTTTACGGAAACTTCGGTATATTCACCGATGAACCCGCCGAGCACCGCCGCATAGGCTTCCGTATAGTAACGGTAAAGTTTTTCGTTCTTCGGCGCAGTGACGCCGCCGTTTTTTATTGCTTCGGCCGCGATGGCGTCGAGATCGCTCTTTTTATAGCGTTTGAAATCGCCGCCGTATCGGACGGCAAGTACGGAAAGCAGGGAAATCCATGACAGATGCGTTTCCGTGCCGTAAGTGGCGGTATCCACCGCCGCGGCGTCCCGCATGGCGGAAGCCGTTACGTTGAAGTCTACCCACTTGATATACTTTTTTTCTTCCGCCGCATGGGCGGCCGGAGCAGAGAAAATCAGTGCGATTGCCGCAAGCAGTGCAAGGCAGGGTTTTAATATACCGGATTTTATGTTGTGTTTCAAATTTTTATCCACCGTTTTTATAGTCTTTTATCTTTAGTTTCGCTGTGCGCGGAAAAATTATTGATGGAAATTCAAATATTTTCTGAAAGAAGTTGACATTCAACATATTATATTGTATAATTATACAATAAATAAAATATAAACAATGCACGACGGTGCTTTAAAGGAGTATTTGACCCGAATGGAACAGTTGACAAAAAGACAGTTGGCACGCGAAGAAGTTTTCAGATTGCTTTTTGAATATTCATTTCGTAAAGATGTCAGCCCCGAAGAAATTTACGAAGAAGCAAAGGCGGATCGCGGCTTTTCCGACGATGCATATATCAAAAACACTTTTTTCGGAACCGTTATGCATCTTGACGACATTTTTTCCGATATAGACAAGCACGCGGTCGGCTGGAAGCGCAACCGCATTTCCGCCGTTTCGCTTGCCGTGATGGAACTTTGTATTTACGAAATGCGTTTTTCAACCGATGTGCCTCCCCGCGTTGCGCTGAATGAAGCCCTGCTTCTTTGCCGGCGATACGACGAAGAAAAGGCGCGTCCTTTCCTGAACGGTGTTCTGAATGCCGTTCTGCAGGAAGTTATTCCGCTTCGCGGCGACGATGCGCAATGAAAAAAAACTGTATTCTCGGCATTGACACCTCCAATTACACGACGTCCGCCGCGCTTGTGGATACGGACGGAAAGCTGATTGCCAATGTGAAAAAGCTTTTGCCCGTCAAGGAGGGAGCCTGCGGCCTCCGCCAGTCCGACGCGCTTTTTTTCCATACGGTGCAATTGCCGGCGATACTTTCCGAAGTCGGGGAGTATCTTGACGGCGGCTCTCCCGTTGCGGTCGGCGTTTCATCGCGGCCGCGTTCGGTCGCCGGCTCGTATATGCCGTGCTTCCTCGCCGGTGTATCGGCCGCCCGTGCCGCCTCTGTGGCGGCCTGTATTCCGCTTTATACATTTTCTCATCAGTGCGGACATCTGATGGCGGCTCTTTATTCCGCCGGTTGCGAAGAACTTACAAAAACGACGTTCGGCGCTTTTCATGTTTCCGGCGGCACGACGGAGCTCCTTCGCGCTTCTTTTAACGGCAACGCTTTCGATACGGAAATTGTCGGCGGTACACGTGATCTTAATGCCGGGCAGGCGATCGACCGCGTCGGCGTGATGCTCGGACTTCCTTTTCCGTGCGGTCCGGCGCTGGAACGTTGCGCGGCGGAAAACAAAAAGAAACTCCCGCCGCGGAAGATTTCGGCCGATGGGACTTATGTCAACCTGTCCGGACTTCAGAATCTTGCGGAAAAACATTATCGGGAGACCGGCGACGCTCCGCTGACGGCGGCTTTTACATTGGCCTTTATCGCGGAATCTCTTGCCGCCATGAGCCGCGCATATATCGAAAAATTCGGTTCGTCGCCGCTTCTTTACGCCGGCGGCGTTATGAGTAATGCTTATATCAAATCCTATCTTGGCGCGCGTTTTGACGCACGGTTTGCCGAACCTTCGCTGTCGTCCGACAATGCGGTCGGCATTGCATTGCTTGCACGGCGCGCCTATCTCGGACAGGAGGAACAAAATGGACGTCAGTATCATGGATAACGTATCCCGTGAAGAAAAGGCTATCACGGTTACGGAACTGAATACGTACATCAAAAATCTGTTTGATTCGGATCTGTTTCTGAACCGTGTGGCCGTCAAAGGGGAAATCTCCAATTTTACAAACCATCGCAGCGGACATTTTTATTTTTCCGTCAAAGACGAAAACAGCCTTATCCGTGCGGTCATGTTCCGTTCCGCGGCCGCAAAAGTGAAATTTGTGCCGGAAGACGGCATGAAAGTAATCGTACACGGAACGGTTTCGTCATTTGTCCGCGACGGCCAGTATCAGTTATATGTTACATCTATGGAACCGGACGGTCTCGGCTCTCTGTATCTGCAATTTGAACAGTTGAAAAAGAAACTTTCTGCGGAAGGACTTTTCGATGAATCGAAAAAGAAACCGCTTCCGAAGATTCCGAGCGCCGTCGGCGTTATCACCTCTCCGACAGGCGCGGCTGTTCGCGATATTATTCAGATTCTCGGACGGCGCTTCCCGTATGCCTCGGTTTACCTTTATCCCGCGCTTGTACAGGGAAGCGAGGCGCCCGCTTCGCTGATACGCGGTCTTGAGTTTTTCAATCAGCACGGCGGGGTCGATGTTATTATCATCGGCCGCGGCGGCGGATCCATGGAGGATCTCTGGGCGTTCAACGATGAAAAACTGGCGCGTACCGTGGCCGCCTCACGTCTCCCGGTCATTTCGGCCGTAGGGCATGAAATAGATTTTACCATTTGTGATTTTGTTGCGGATAAGCGCGCTCCCACGCCGTCGGCCGCGGCCGAACTGGCCGTTCCCGAAACGCACGAACTGATGCACAAAATATCCAATATCACCGGCAGGACGCAACTTCTTCTTTCGCGTATGTTGGAAATCCGTCGGAAAACCGTGAAAATGCTGGCCGAACGCCGCATATTCACACAGCCGGAACGGGCCTTTGACGAACGCCGCATGACGGTGGCATCTCTCGGAGACGCCGTGCAGCGTACAATGGAAAAGAAACTGACCGCCGCCAATGCCACGCTTTCGGCATTGGGAGGAAAACTGCATGTTTTAAGTCCTCTTTCTGTATTTAACAGAGGATATTCTTTGGCAGAAAACGATGACAGACAAATTATAAGATCCGTGAAGCAGGTAAAGAACGGCGACGCGGTAAGCGTACGGCTTTCGGATGGCGTTTTGTATACGACCGTCGACCGTACCGAGAAAAGGAGTTAATATGGCTGAAAATCAGAAAACGGAAATGACCTTTGAAGAGGCGCTCAAACGCCTGGAAGAGATCGTTCATATACTGGAAAACGGAAGCGCGGAACTTGAGCAGTCGCTGACCGTTTTCGAGGAGGGCATACGCCTTGTGAAATTCTGTAATGAAAAGTTGGATAATGCCGAACAGAAAGTAAAAATTCTGACGGTAGGCGACGACGGTAGCGTTTCGTCGGAAGATTTCAAAGCGAGAGAGTAATATGGAAATACTTCAGAATATTTATCTGTGGGCGGCCTTATTCGGCTGGTTCTCGGCGCAGATGATAAAAATCGTCATTTCTATCATACGCGACCGCTATTTTTCCCTGAAAATGCTGTTTTCGTCCGGCGGTATGCCGTCCTCCCATTCGGCTTCCGCATGCGCCCTTGCGGCCTCCATCGGCGTGACGCAGGGACTTGCCACGCCGATTTTCGCAATGGCGGCGCTTTTTTCCTATATCGTGATGTATGATGCCGCCGGCGTCCGTAACGAAACGGGCAAGCAGGCAAAACTGCTGAACAAGATCTCAAGCGATCTTTCGGTAGGAAAAACAAAATACCTCGACCGCGATCTGAAAGAACTGATCGGCCACACGCCGCTTCAGGTTCTGGCCGGCGCTGTACTCGGTACGATGATCGGAACATTGCTTCCGTTTTTGTGGTGCCATGTTCTCGGCTTGCCGCTATGACGCGGCTTGATCTTCTTCTGACCGATCGCGCACTTGCTTCCAGCCGTGCCAAAGCACAGGAACTGATCCGTACTGGCGCTGTGACCGTAAACGGAAAAACGGTTTTAAAACCTGCTTTTTCCGTAGAGGAAACAGACATTATCGCCGTGTCGGATACCGAGGTCGGCCGGTACGTGGGGCGCGGCGGTCTGAAACTGGAAAAAGCGCTTTCATATTTTCATAAAGACGTAACGGGACTAACCGTTTTGGACGTCGGCGCTTCGACCGGCGGCTTTACCGACTGCCTTCTGCGACACGGCGCCGCTCATGTTTACGCGCTTGACAGCGGAACGGGGCAACTTGCTCCGTCGCTTCTCGCCGACGCACGTGTTACTTCGCTTGAGAACCGCAACGCGCGGTATATGAAGCGGGAAGATTTCCCGGAAAATATTGATTTTGCCGTTATGGACGTTTCCTTTATATCTCAAACGCTCATTCATGACGCGTTGTTTCGCGTTCTTCCTCTGCGGGGCGGACTGATCTCCTTAATCAAACCGCAGTTTGAAGCCGGCCGCAAAGGCGTCGGAAAAAACGGCATTGTAAAAAACGAAAAAGAACGCAAGGCGGCTGTGGAACGTGTTCTCGCATCGGCGACGGCGACGGGATTTTCCGTGGTCGGCGTGGTCGATTCGCCAATCACCGGCGGCGACGGAAACAAAGAGTTTCTTGCTTACTTTGTGAAAGAAAGGGAATAACGGCTTATGAAACATATCGTTCTGATGCCGAACACCGATAAAGACGGCGACTATGCCGTTACTTTACGTGCGGCCGAAGTTTTGTATCGCAGCGGCGCCGTGCTGTATATTGAAGAATCGCACGCAACGCTTGCCGGCAGATTCGGTATCCGGCCGTATGAGAAAAAACATTTCCCGAAAGAGGCTGAGGGGATGATCGTTTTCGGCGGCGACGGTTCGATTCTTGACGCGGCCGACATCGCTCTCCGCCACAATATTCCGCTTCTCGGCGTCAATATGGGGCGCCTCGGTTACCTTGCGGAACTTGAAGTGACGGACGTCGACCGCCTGTCTCTTTTACTTGCGGATACATATGCCGTTCGGCATTTACAGGTTTTTTCGGTTCTTGTCGGCGAAAAAAAGGTGCGTAGCCGATATGCGGTGAACGAAGTGACCGTTTCCCGCGGCAATTTGCCGCATATTGCGGACATGCGCCTGCATGCCGGCGGCGGTTCGCTTGTTTACCGTGCGGACGGTCTTATTATCGCCACGCCGACCGGTTCTACGGCCTATTCGCTGTCGGCGGGCGGACCGGTCATCGACGCGTCGCTCGGCCTTATCGCCGTGACCCCGATCTGTCCTCATTCTTTTTTCGCACGTTCTGTCGTTTTTTCGTCGGACACTGCGGTTTCCGTCGAAAATATGAATACGCGCGGCGATACGCTTTCGGTCTCGATTGACGGGCGCGAAGAGCGCGTTTTACGCGCAGGTGAGAAACTGACTGTGAAAAAGGCGGCAAAACAGTTACATGTCATCAGTCTGAACAAGCGGCCGTTTCTTGATGTACTGAAAGAAAAAATGTGTCTTTGACCTTTTTTGTAAGGAGCATGATATATGAAAAATCTGAGACAGGATAAAATCCTCGAACTCATCGAAAAATACGATATCGAAACGCAGGAAGAACTTGCGGACAAACTGACGGAGAGCGGCTTTACCGTGACACAGGCAACCGTATCGCGTGACATACGCGCTCTGAAACTGGTGAAAGGCGCGTCGGCGGCGGGCGGATATAAGTATGTCCGGCCGACAATGACGGCCGCCAATCAACCGCGTTTCGGCGCCGCAATTTCCGAATCCATCGTCAAAATGGACAGCGCGGGGAATCTGATCGTCATCAAAACATATCCCGGTCTGGCACAGCCGGTCGCCGCCTATATTGATTCCATGCCGTCCGCCGACATACTCGGCTGTGTTGCGGGCGACGATACCATCATGGTTTGCGTACGCAATCCGGAGCATATCCTCGGCGTGTGCGAAAGTATTAAAAAACTGCTGAAAAATACCTGATACCGTTTCGGAAAGGACGTAGCTTTATGCTTTTGTCGCTTCATATCGAAAATATAGCCGTTATCCGTTCGCTTGATATGGATTTCGGCAACGGTTTTACTGTCCTGAGCGGTGAAACCGGCGCGGGAAAGACGGTCATTCTGGATGCTGTCCGCCTTCTTCTCGGCGCGCGTTTTGAACGCGATCTCTTGCGTAACGGGGAAGAAAAGGCACTTGTAAGCGGGATTTTTTCCGGACTGCATACGATGGCGGAACGTCTTCGGGAGATCGGCGCCGATGTGGATGAAGACGGTTGCCTTATGATCGTACGTACGCTTACAGCAGACGGCCGTTCGTCCGTCCGCCTGAACGGAAGAAGCGTCACCCTCGCGGTTCTGCGGGAGGTCGGCGCACTTCTTTGCGCGATCCATGGGCAGAACAACACGTCTGTTTTGCTGGATACGTCAATGCATCGCGGTATTCTTGACGCGTACGCCGGAACCGAAAAGGCTTTGGCGGACTATCGCCCCGTATACCGTGAACTCTGTGATATACGCCGTAAGATACAGGAACTTCGTTTTGATGCCGCCGAAAAGACGCGGAATATGGAAACGCTTCGCTATCAGATCGCAGATATTGAGGAAATTTCTCCGAAAGCGGGCGAAGAAGAAAAACTGGAAGAGAAACGCGCTGTGGTGCGTAATCGCGAGAAGATCAACCGTCAGGCGGGATTTGTTTACAAGGCACTCCGCGGCGCGGAAAAGGGAAGCGCGCATTTTCTTTTGTCCCGCTCGCTGACGGCTATGGAAAGTCTGGCCGATGTTTTACCCTCGCTTGAGGAATACATTCCCGTTCTTACCGATTGTCTTGAACGGATCGACGACATTGCGGAGGAAGTGTACAGCGCGGCGTCCCTTGATGACGACAGCGATCCCACCGAACTTATCGACCGCATTGAAACACGGCTTGAAGGATATAAAAAACTGAAACGCAAATACGGTTCCGATACCGAAAGTATTTTGCGCTTTTATGAGGATGCCCGCCGGCGGCTCGAAATGTACGAAACGGCCGACGATCGGCTGACGCAGTTGCTTAAGAAAGAGCAGGAGATATTGAAGCGTATTGCCGCTGTTTCGGCAACGGTAACGGAAACGCGCGTTTCCGCGGCGCGCCGCCTTGTGGAAGCGGTTACGGCCGTTCTTACGGAACTGGATATGCCGAAAGTACGTTTTTCCGTTTCGATTCGGGACGGAAAGGATGAAGAAGGCAATATTGCATATACAGAAAACGGGAAAGATGAAATCGCTTTTCTCGTTTCCGCCAATCCCGGAGAAGAACCGAAAAATCTCGCCGACGCCGCGTCCGGCGGCGAACTTTCGCGTATTATGCTTGCCATTAAAAGCGTTATTGCCGAAAAAGACGGCATACCGACCGTTATTTATGACGAAGTGGATACGGGCGTTTCCGGAAAAACGGCACGCAAAATAGGGTTGCGGTTGTTGAAAAATGCCGAAAGCGTTCAGATTCTGTGCATTACACATTCGGCACAGATCGCGGCGCTTGCCGATCGGCATTATCATATTCTTAAAGAAGAAAAGAACGGACGTGTGGAAACACGGGCGGAGCAACTCGGCGACAACGCGCGCATAGAAGAACTGGCGCGTATTCTCGGCGGACTTCATGTAACGGATGTTCAGAGAAATGCGGCGCGCGCGCTTCTTATGCGTACGGAAGGCGAAGACGGACAGGCATAACTTCGTTTATCTCTTCATACAATAACAGTAAAACTGTTTTTGGGAGGAAGAGATGAATTATATAGCCGCTTTGCAGGACTTTCTCCTGGAATACGGGCGTGATGCCCACAGGGAGACGGTCGAACTGAGAACCGAACAACCGCTCGCCGGCTATTCTTCAATGCGCACGGGAGGCACCGCCGACGCCATTGTGTTTCCGACGGGAACGCGGTCGGTTTTAGCGGTGATCTCATTTTTGCACGAAAAAAATATCCGGCATTATTACCTGGGAAAAGGAACCGATACGTTGTTCCTCGGCTCACGGTATCAGGGCATTATTGTTTCCGCGGAGCGTATGAATACCATTCGTGTTGACGGCGATACCTTGATCGCGGAAGCGGGGGCGTCGCTTGCCTCTGTTTGCCGCGTTGCCGCCGAAGCCGGACTTTCCGGTATGGAGAAACTGTATGGGATTCCCGGCAGTGTCGGCGGTGCCGTTGCCATGAATGCGGGCGCTTACGGCGTTTCTGTTTCCGATCTTATGCCGGAAACTTATGCGGTTTCACCGCAGAATCCGAATGAATTAACCTTTTATTCTACGGCAGAACAACAATTCTCTTATCGTATGAGTTTGTTTCAGCAGAATTCCGATGTCTTTATCACCTCGGTGATATTGCATCTGAAAGCAGGCGATAAAGAGGAAATTGCCGCAAAAATGCGTGAGATTGCGGAAGAACGGCGGAAAAAGCAACCTCTGGAATACCCCAGTCTCGGCAGTGTTTTCCGTCGACCGAAAGACGGCTACGCTTCAAAATTCATTGAAGACGCGGGACTGAAAGGAATGACATACGGCGGTGCCGTTGTATCGCCGAAACACGCGGGATTTATCGTTAATACGGGCGGCGCCACTTCCGAAGACGTTATGGAACTTCTGAACCGCGTCCGTGATACCGTATTCCGTAAATATTGCGTCATGCTTGAACCGGAAATCAAGATTGTGAGGTGAATCATGTCCTATACAACCAAAACAAAAGATTCTCTCGCGGCGTTGCCGCTGAAAAATGTTTGTTGCAGAAAAGCGCTCCTTCTCGGTATGCTGGCGGCGAAAGGGAAAATGGCCGACGGCATGTGTCACCTTTCTGTGGAGGGGGACGTCCTTTTGTCGCTCGCACTGTCTCTCATACGGGAACAGTTCGGGCGGGTCGGATTGGCAGAGAAAAATCCGTTCGGTACGGCCTCGTACACCATTCATTTTTCCTCACGTTCTGCCGAGGAAATTCTTACGGAAATTTCATACAGACCGCTGACCGAATTGTTGTACAAACGATGCCCCGATTGTGAAAATGCGGCTCTCCGCGGCATTTTCCTTGCATCCGGAAGAGTATCCGACCCGCAGAAGAATTATCACCTTGAATTTTCCCTCGGTGACCGCCGCGAAATATTGCTCGGTTTTTTCGGCGATGTCGGTTACACGCCGAAATGTTCCGACAGACGGAAAGAACGGCTTCTGTACTTTAAAGACAATGCCGTTATCGGCGAGGTCATGACCCGCGTCGGCGCAACAAAAGTGGCGTTCGACTATATCAACGCCATGATTGAAAAACAGTACCGCAGCGACGCCAGCCGGCGCGCCAACTGCGAAACGCGCAATATTGCGCGTGCGGTGGACGCTTCTCTGAAGCAGATCGAATGTCTGGAACGCCTGCGGGAGAAGAATAAACTTACCTCTCTCCCGCCGGAACTGCTGGAGACCGCCAAATGCCGCCTGGAACACAGGGATTTGTCGCTTTCGCAATTGGCCGCGTCCATGACGCCGCCGATCTCAAAATCCGGCCTGAATCATCGCCTCTCCAAAATTATGGATATGGCAAAGCAACTGCTCGCGGAATAAAACGGGGGACCGTAAAAAAGGGCAGTAAGACGTAAAAACGGAGGAACAGCATGAACGGTTTTGTGCATTTGCATCTTCACAGCGAATACAGTCTTCTTGACGGCGCATGTCGGATTGAGGATATTCCCGCCGCCGCCGTTCTTGCGGGGCAGTCGGCTGTGGCGCTGACCGATCACGGCGCCATGTACGGAGCTGTGGCGTTTTATAAAGCATGTGTGAAGGCGGGAATCCGCCCGATTATCGGATGCGAGGTATATGTGGCTCCGCGCTCCCGTTTTGATAAAAACGGTCGTGCGGAGCTTTCCGGCAATCATCTTATCCTGCTTGCCACCGATGAAACGGGATACCGCAATCTCTCAAAACTCGTCTCTTTCGGGTTCACCGAGGGATTCTATCAAAAGCCGCGAATTGATCTTGAGCTTCTTTCCCGGTATCATGACGGCCTTATCGCGCTTTCCGCCTGTCTTGCGGGAGCGATTCCGCAGATGATTCTTGAGGGACGATTCGATGACGCGGAGGACTATGCCCGTAAAATGTCGGAAATGATGGGGAAAGACCGTTTTTATCTGGAACTGCAACGACACGGCTTGCCGGAAGACAAAGCGGTATGTGACGCGCTGATCCGTATATCCGAAAATACGGGAATTCCGCTTGTTGCGACAAACGACGTTCATTATATCAAAAAAAGTGACGCCGCCACTCAGGAAATTCTGATGTGTATTCAAACCAACAGCACGATTTCCGAACACAAAGTCAAAACGTTGCAGACCGATGAGTTTTATTTCAAAAGCACGGAAGAAATGGAACGTCTTTTTGCCGATGTACCCGAAGCGATAGAAAACACGCGGAAAATTGCCGATATGTGCGCGTTTGATTTTCATTTCGGCGAGACGCATATGCCGTCTTTTGTGCCGGAAAACGGACTTACGCACAAAGAAAGCCTCGACCGCTTTGCCGAAGACGGTTTCCGTAAAAGAAAGTCCTGCGGACAATTTGATTTCAAACGTCATACAGAAGACGAATACCGTAACCGTATGGCATATGAACTTTCGGTCATTGACAAAATGGGCTTCAACGCCTATTTTCTGATTGTGCGTGATTTTGTCGCTTATGCCAAAGATAACGGGATACCCGTCGGTCCGGGGCGCGGAAGCGGCGCCGGAAGCCTTGTCGCCTATTGTATCGGCATCACCGATGTCGATCCGTTGAAATACGATCTGCTGTTTGAACGCTTTCTGAATCCGGAGCGTATTTCTTTACCCGACTTTGATATTGACTTCTGCTATATTCGCCGTGACGAAGTTTTGCAATATGTGCGCCGTCGCTACGGCGCCGATCACGTGGCGCAGATTGTGACATTCGGTACCATGGCGGCGCGCGCGGCGATACGCGACGTCGGTCGCGCCATGGGCATGTCGTATGCCGATACCGACCGCGTGGCAAAGTTGATTCCGCGTGAACTTTCGGCAACGCTTGCCGGCGCGCTGAAAAGGAAAGATCTGCGCGAACTCTATGACAGCGATGAAAAAGTGCGCGAACTTTACGACACCGCCATGGCGCTGGAGGGAATGCCGCGTCATGCATCGACGCATGCCGCCGGCGTGGTTATTACCGAACGGCCGGTCAGCGATTATGTGCCGCTTACCGTGAATGACGGCGGCATCGTGACTGAATACGACATGGATACCGTTGCGGAACTCGGACTTGTGAAGTTCGATTTTCTCGGACTGCGGTATCTGACGATTATAGACGACGCGGCGAAAGCGGTACGCGAATCCGATCCGGAATTTGATATTGCCGCGATTCCGACAGACGATAAAGCGACTTTCCGTCTGATTTCCGACGGACAGGCCGACGGCGTTTTTCAATTGGAATCAAACGGCATGAAACAGATGCTGACGCAACTGCAGCCCGAAACGCTTGAAGATATTATTGCGGCCATCGCGCTTTACCGTCCCGGCCCTATGGATTCGATCCCGACGTATATTGCGCGCCGTCACGGCAGAGAACGGGTCACCTATCCTGTGCCCGAACTGGCCTCGGTTCTTGATGTCACATACGGTTGTATCGTCTATCAGGAACAGGTAATGCAGATTTTCCGTCTTTTGGCCGATTATACTTTTGCGCACGCCGATCTCGTACGTCGTGCCATGGCCAAAAAGAAGACAAGCGTTATGATGGCGGAAAAAGAAAACTTTATAGCGGGCGCAAAGAAAAAGGGGATTGACGAAAAAGCGGCCAACGCGATATTTGACGATATGGCGTCTTTTGCTTCTTACGCGTTCAACAAGAGCCACGCAACCGCCTATGCCATGCTTTCATATCGTACGGCTTATCTGAAAACGCATCATACGAAAGAATATATGGCGGCGCTTCTGACTTCCGTTCTTGGGAACGAAGCGAAAATCGGCGCCTATGTCCGTGAGTGCCAGAAGTTCCGGATACGGGTGCTTCCGCCGGATATCAATGAAAGCAAAATGAATTTTTCTGTTTGCGATAACGGTATCAGATTCGGACTTTTGGCGCTGAAAAATGTCGGCAGAACTTTTATAGACGCCATTTTGAAAGAACGCGTGAGAGGACGTTTTCTTTCCTTCCGCGATTTCATCGACCGTATGGCGGGAACGGAACTCAACAGCCGTATGGTGGAAGCGTTGATCAAAAGCGGCGCTTTTGATTCGCTCGGCGTTTTCCGTAGCCGGCTGATGGCGGTTTACGCCGGTATGATCGACAGTGCGTCGGAAAAAGCCAAACGGAATCTTGACGGTCAGTTTGATTTGTTTTCCGATATGGGAGCGGCGCTCCCCGACGCAGACGTCGCATATCCGAATATTCCGGAATATACCACGCGTGAGCTGTTGCTGCTTGAGAAAGAAAGTTCCGGTCTTTATTTCACAGGGCATTTGCTTGATGACTACCGATTGCATATTGAAGCGCTTCTGCCGGACTCTATTGCCGATATTTTATCGTCTTTTGAGGAAAATACCCCTGAAGTCCGCTATAATGAAAAAGATACGGTACGGCTTGCGGGCATTGTAACCGGCCGCACGGAGAAATTGACGCGCGACGGCCGCCGTATGTTCTTTTTGACGCTTGAAGACCGCTATGCGGAAATGGAAGTTATCGTCTTTGCGGGGCAGGCCGAGAAATTCGGCGCCTATCTTACCGTGGAGTCGGCCGCTTTCGTTTCCGGGCGCCTTTCGATACGGGATGACGAGCCGCCGAAACTGATTCTGTCGGACGCGGCGCTTCTGATGACAAACGAAACGGTCCGCGCAAAGCAGGCGGCGGATAAAGCGGCGGATAAAAAAGAAGAACCCGCATCGAAAAACAGCGATAAAACGCCGTCCGCCGGTGAAAAGAAGCTGTATCTGCGGGTACCGTCCAAGGAAGACCCTTTGTTCCGCACGGCGCTCCTGATTCTGCGCCAGCACCCCGGCCCGACGCCTGTCGTGGTATACGACGGCAAAACCGGGAAATACAGCATGAAAACCGATGGCGGTGTAACGCCGGGGGACTCCCTTCTGTCAAAACTTTCCGAATACCTCGGTGAAGAAAATGTTGTTTACCGTTGATTTCTTTTTCCCGATTCGGTAATACTTTACCGTAGAGGATACGTTTTCCGCCCGTTTTCGCTTTTATTCGTATTTTTATTATTTGTAAATATCCTGCGTTCGCCTTGACAAACGGCGCTTTCCAGTGTATAATCAACCTATCCCGAGTGTTAACTTATATAGTAAGGAGTATATACTATGGAGTATCCGAATTTTGGTGACTATATTTCCGGCATCGCTACGGCGCCGATCAATCTTCTATGCGACCTGATTCTTCTGACGATCGTGATCGTTTTTGCAGTGCAGGGGGCGAAGAAAGGGTTTGTCAATTCTACTTATTCCTTTGTGAAACCTGTCGGCACTTTGATCATTGCGTTTCTTCTTTGCCGTCCTCTCGGAAACTGGCTGTTTGATATGCATCTTTTTGACGGACTCACCGAGTCGGTGAAAAACAGTCTTGTCGACATGATTCAGAGCAATGAATTCCTCGCGGAACACGAGGGACAGACCGTTACCGGGTTCACGGGCATTATCGGTGCGCTTCTCGCTCTTTCGGGAGATCAGGAGCTGACCGAGAAACTGTCCAATATTCTGACGGCCGACCCCGAAACCATGTACGAAATCGCGTCCTCCATCACGTCGGTTCTTGCCGTAATCTTTACGTTTATCGCGCTTCTGATTTTCGGCGGCCTTCTGATAAAACTTGCGTTCAAACTTCTCGATCAGGTCTTTTCCTTGCCGGTGTTGAATGTTGTCAACTTCATCTGCGGCATTGTGATGGGACTTCTGATCGGCGGCGTGATAGCATGGCTTTCCAGTTATCTCATCTATTTCCTTGTCACGTGGCTCGGCGGAACTATGAACATTCCGTTTTTCGCGGCGTTCGGGACGGGTAAGGGAACTTATATCGAACAATTCCTGTTCGGATTCAATCCCGTGCGGTTTGCTTTGGAATCGCTTGCCGATTCGATGATCTTCGCCTGAGACTTCTCTCGTGAGTGCCGCTGTGCGGCATTTCCCGAAAAAACTTTATTCCATATTTTCTTAATGCAAAGTAGGTAAATACCGATGCAAATGTGTGCAAAATGCCAGAAACGTGTGGCGGTCGTGTTTATTACACGCACCGAGAACAATCAGACCACCACGGAAGGCTATTGTTTGAAATGCGCCCGTGAAATGGGCATCCGTCCCCCGACAAACGATTTTCTTGCCAAAATGGGCATTTCCGAAGATATGCTTGAGGCAATCGGCAATGAACTTCAGGAGGCTATGCCGGAGGGTGACAATAACGAAGACGGCGGCGCTCCCGCTGTGGACATTCCGAAACTTTTTCAGAATCTCCCGTTTACATTCGGAAACGCTTCGGAAAATGATAATAAAAAAACCGATGAGACGAAAAATCCGTCGGACAAAGAGAAAAAGCCGGCGCGGAAATTTCTCTCTACCTATTGCCGCGATCTGACCGCGGCGGCCGCCGAAGGCAAAATCGACCGCATTATAGGCCGCGAACAGGAACTGCAACGCATGATTCAGATTCTGTGTCGTCGCCAGAAAAACAATCCTTGCCTTATCGGTGAACCCGGCGTCGGTAAAACGGCCATTGCGGAGGCGCTCGCTCTGCGCATTGCCGCCGGCGACGTACCGTATTCGCTTCGCGATAAGGAGATATATCTCGTTGATCTGACGGCTCTTGTTGCCGGAACACAGTTCCGCGGCCAGTTTGAATCGCGCGTTCTCGGTCTCCTGAAAGAAGTGAAGGCGGCGGGGAATATCATTCTTGTGATCGACGAAGTGCATAATATCGTCGGTTCCGGCGATGCCGATGGCGGTATGAATGCTGCCAATATCATGAAGCCCTCCCTGTCACGCGGCGAAATCCAGGTGATCGGCGCCACCACGATGAAAGAGTATCGTAAATACATCGAAAAAGACAGCGCGTTGGAGCGCCGTTTTCAGCCGATCGTTGTGAATGAACCGTCCGTCGGCGACAGTGTGAAAATGCTTCTCGGCATTAAAGATTATTATGAAAAGTATCATCGCGTCAAAATTCCGGACGATGTTGTACGGGCGGCCGTAACATTGTCGGAACGCTACATTACCGACCGTTTTCTGCCCGATAAAGCGATCGACCTCCTTGATGAGTCCGCCTCATATGTATCGCTTCATTCCGACGCTCTGAACGAACTTCGCGCGAATGAAAAGCAAACGACCGAACTGCTTCAGGAGAAAGCGAAAATCGAAAGTCTGCCGGACAGCGAAGACAGTGCAAAGCAGGAAGAGAAGTTCCGTATGCTGGCCGATATCAAGGTACGGGAACTGCAACTTTCCGAAGAAGCCGAAAAACTGCGCCCCGCATGCGACGCTATTGCCGTCACCGTAAACGATCTTGCAAAAGTCATCGAGGTATGGACCGGTGTTCCGGCCTCTTCCATCAGCGAATCGGATTTCATGCAACTCCGCGGTCTGGAAGACCGCCTGAAAGAACGGATTGTCGGTCAGGATACGGCGATTTCCGCCATTGTCCGCGCCATCAAACGCAAACGTACCGGTATTTCCGCGCGCCGCAGTCCCGTTTCCTTTATTTTCGCCGGTCCGACCGGCGTCGGAAAAACCGAACTTGTCAAGGTTCTGGCACAGGATCTTTTCAAGCAACCGGAAAGCCTGATCCGACTGGACATGTCCGAATTTATGGAAAAACACGCGGTTTCCCGCATTATCGGCGCGCCTCCCGGATATGTCGGATATGACGAAGCCGGGCAACTGACGGAGAAGATCCGTCGCCGTCCGTACAGCGTTGTACTGTTTGACGAAATCGAAAAGGCTCACCCCGATGTTCTCAACATTCTGCTTCAGATTCTTGACGACGGTCATATCACCGACGCGGGCGGCCGCGAGATCAACTTTGAAAACACGATCATCGTGATGACGACCAATGCCGGTTCGGAAAAGAGCACAACGGTTTCCGGTTTTTCGACTGCAGACAGCACGGAACGGACCAAAGAAAAGACCATGCGTGCGCTTTCGTCTTTCCTGCGGCCGGAATTTCTGAACCGTATTGACGAAATCGTGACATTCCGCCATCTGACGGAAGAGGATTTCAAGGCTATCGCCGGAATTCAGCTTTCCGATCTTTCCAAGGCTCTTGCGGAACGCGGCGTCCGCTTTACGTTCACGGAAGCCGCCGCCGCATATATTGCGCGGGAATCCTACTCCGAAAAGTTCGGCGCGCGTAATATGCGCCGCTATATCGAGACGCATGTGGAAGACACGCTTGCCGAAAAAATGATTGACGCATATCAAACGGGTCTCGTCGGTGCACATCTGGATATAAAAGACGGAAAACTTGACATTTCTACTATATAATTATTAAAAAGACGGACGCGCGTAAATAAAACAATATAGATTCCGTCAAATATATGCAGGGACAGATACATGCGAGGGCGTTTTGCCCGTTGCGCCTACGGACACGGTTCCGGCGCAACACAGGCTGCGATGGCTTTTCATGTATCTGTGTGATAAATCCTGAGAAAGAAGAATAAAAAATGAGCGAATGTACCCATGACTGCTCCTCTTGCGGCAGTAAGTGCGATTCTGCCGAAAAGAACTCGCTTCTTGCGCCGGAAAATGCGGCAAGTCACGTAAAGCACGTTATCGGCGTTGTCAGCGGAAAAGGCGGCGTCGGAAAATCTCTTGTTACTTCCATGCTGGCGGTCACTATGCGCCGTCGCGGTTACAAAACGGCTATTCTCGACGCCGACATCACCGGCCCCTCCATTCCGAAGGCTTTCGGCCTTTCCGGAATGTTGATTGAGGGGAGCGATATCGGTATGTTTCCCGCCAAAACAAGAACCGGCATTGAAGTGATGTCGGTGAATCTGATGGTGGACGAAGAAACAAAACCCGTTGTGTGGCGCGGACCCGTCATCGCAGGAATGGTGAAACAGTTCTGGAGCGACGTCGTGTGGAACGACGTGGATTATATGTTTGTGGACATGCCTCCCGGAACGGGCGACGTACCGCTGACGGTATTTCAGAGTCTCCCGCTTGACGGTATTGTCATCATGACCAGTCCCCAGGAACTTGTTTCCATGATTGTAACCAAAGCGGTAAATATGGCCAATATGATGCATATTCCCGTTTTCGGTATGATTGAGAACATGAGTTATTTCCGGTGTCCCGACTGCGGGAAAGAGTATCCGATTTTTGGCGAAAGCGGCATTGACGCACTCTCCGAAAAAACAGGTATTCCCGTTCTCGCAAAACTGCCGATTGATTCTCATCTTTCCGCGCTCGTCGACAAGGGAATCATTGAACTTATGGAGAATGATTATCTTGGAGCCGCCGCTGATGTGATCGAAAAAGCGGTCGCCGCAAAAGAATAAAAGAAAACTGCGCTTTTCGGCGCAGTTTTCTTTTTACCTGCCGATGGTTCACTGTATAATATTTTTTTAAAAATGCAAATAAATTTATATAAACCTATTGACAAGTTTAATGCAGCGTGATACAATAATAACGTAAGAAAGGAGGTTCCGTATGCGAAAGAGCGTATATTCGTTGGTACTGACAGATGACGTGGTGGCGCACATAGACCGCCTTGCGTACCGTAACAACACAAACCGTTCCAATATGGTGAACCAGATACTCGCCGAATATGTTTCTTATGTAACCCCGGAAAAACGTATCGGCCGGATATTTGATCAGATTCATGAATTGCTCGGCACAAGAGACACTTTCCAGATGCTTGCGCAACCCTCCGACACAATGATTTCGTTGCGGTCGGCGTTGGTATATAAATACAATCCTACGGTAAAATACAGTGTGGAACTGTATCGGCACCGCGACGACGCCATCGGTGAATTGCGTGTCACATTGCGTACGCAAAACAACGTTCTGCTTTTATATATGTCCCGCTTTTTTCAACTTTTTTCGGAGATCGAACGTTCTCTGATCGGTGATTCCGAATCGGCTTTTGAAGACGGAAGATATACACGGACGCTGGTTGTCAGAGAAAAAGACGGCGCATGCACGGCGGAAGACGCAACGATCGGGGAATTGATTGCCGATTATATCGCGGTCGTTGACCGATCTATGAAAGTTTTCTTTTCCGCACCGGACGATCCCGAAGAATCGGTTCCCGCTATACGGGACATCTATCGTTCCTATCTCGCAAAACATCACATTTTTCTGTAGTTTGCACCCTTTTTGGAAAATTGAAATAAAGGAGTGATTTTATGAATCTGCAAAAATTAACGCAAAAAAGCATGGAGGCCGTGCAAAAAGCGCAGTCTCTGAAAAATGAATACGGAAATCAGGAAATGCAGGAGTCACATCTTCTCCTTGCCTTGCTTTCCGAAAATGACGGTCTTATTCCGTCGTTGCTATCCAAAATGCAAATTGAACCGGCAACCGTGAAAAATGCCGCCGTCAAAGCGGTCGAAAAGTTGCCGCATGTCAGCGGCGGCGGTGTGGAAGCCGATCGCGTATATGTATCGCGCGAATTGGAAAATGCCCTGAACACTGCCGAAAGCGAAGCCGAAAAGATGAAAGACGAATTCGTTTCGGTAGAGCATCTTTTCCTCGGCCTTCTTCTGAAACCGGACGCTGTTCTGACGCAGATATTCCGCGACTGCCGCATTACCAAAGACGCATTTCTTTCCGCTTTGCAGGAGGTTCGCGGAAACCGCCGCGTTTCAAGCGATAATCCCGAAAGCACCTACGACGTGCTGAAAAAGTACGGTCAGGATCTGGTTGAACTGGCTAAGAATCAGAAACTTGATCCCGTTATCGGTCGTGACGAAGAAATCCGGAATGTAATCCGGATCCTTTCGCGCAAAACCAAAAACAACCCGTGCCTTATCGGTGAACCCGGTGTCGGCAAAACCGCGATTGCGGAGGGACTTGCCATTCGTATAGTGCGCGGCGATGTCCCCGATAACCTGAAAAACCGTTCCATTTTTTCGTTGGATATGGGCGCCCTTGTAGCCGGTGCCAAGTTCCGCGGAGAATTTGAGGAACGTCTGAAAGCCGTTTTGTCCGAAGTAAAATCTTCCGAAGGCAAAATCATTCTGTTCATTGATGAGTTGCATACCATTGTCGGCGCCGGTAAAACGGATGGCGCCATGGATGCCGGCAACCTCTTAAAGCCGATGCTGGCACGCGGCGAATTGCATTGCATCGGCGCCACAACGCTGAATGAGTACCGTAAATATATTGAAAAGGACCCCGCCCTGGAACGCCGTTTCCAGCCGGTTCTGGTCGCGGAACCTTCCGTGGAAGATACCATTTCCATTCTCCGCGGTCTGAAAGAACGGTATGAGGTCTATCACGGCGTGAAAATTCATGACCAGGCGCTGATTGCGGCCGCCGTGCTTTCCAACCGGTATATTTCCGACCGTTTCCTGCCGGATAAGGCAATCGACCTTGTGGACGAGGCATGCGCGCTGATTAAGACCGAAATGAATTCCATGCCGTATGAAATGGACGATATTTCCCGTAAGATCATGCAATTGGAAATTGAAGAGGCGGCTCTGAAAAAGGAAACCGATTCGCTTTCCAAAGAACATCTGAAAGATATAGAAACCGAACTTGCCGATCTGCGTGAAAAATTCAACGCAATGAAAGCCAAGTGGGAAAACGAGAAGAACGCCATCGGCAAGGTGCAGAAACTTCGTGAGGAAATCGAGGAAACCAATGCCGAAATCGAGCGCGCGCAAAGCAGTTATGATCTGAACCGTGCGGCCGAACTGAAATACGGCAAACTTCCGGCATTGCAGAAAGAACTTGCCGAGGAAGAGAACCGCGCAAAAGAGAACAAAGACAAAGATACGCTTCTGCGCGACAATGTGTCCGAAGAGGAGATCGCCAAGATCGTTTCCCGTTGGACGGGTATTCCGATCGCCAAACTGATGGAAGGCGAACGCGAAAAGCTCCTGCATCTCCCGGACGTTTTGCACCACCGTGTGATCGGTCAGGACGAAGCCGTTACCAAAGTAGCGGACGCTATTCTTCGTTCGCGTGCCGGTATTCAGGATCCGAAGCGTCCTGTCGGTTCGTTTCTGTTCCTCGGCCCGACCGGCGTCGGTAAAACGGAACTTGCCAAGGCTCTTGCGGAGGCACTTTTCGACGATGAACGCAGTATCGTGCGTATTGACATGTCGGAGTATATGGAAAAATACTCGGTGTCCCGTCTTATCGGTGCGCCTCCCGGATATGTCGGCTATGATGAAGGCGGCCAACTGACCGAAGCGGTTCGCCGTAAACCTTATGCCGTTATCCTTTTCGACGAAGTTGAAAAAGCGCATCCCGATGTGTTCAATATCCTTCTGCAGGTTCTGGACGACGGACGTATCACAGACAGTCAGGGCAGAACCGTGGATTTCAAGAATACCATCATTATTCTGACTTCCAATCTCGGTTCCGATCTGATTCTTGACGGTATCCGGAACGGGGAAATCAGCGAAGAAGCGCGGAACGGCGTCAATGCTTTGTTGCGGCGCAGTTTCCGGCCGGAATTCCTGAACCGTCTCGACGAGATATTGTTCTTCAAACCGCTGACGCGTGAAAACGTTCTCGGTATTGTCGATCTTCTGCTTGCCGATCTTGAAAAGCGTATGGAGGATCGCCGTCTGAAACTTAAAGTGACGGATGCGGCCAAAGCCTTTATCATCGACGCGGCATATGATCCCGTTTACGGTGCCCGCCCGCTCAAGAGATTCCTGCAATCGCAGGTGGAAACGCTTGTGGCACGTAAGATCATCGCAGAAGACCTTGAACCGGATACCACGATCACCGTTGACGTGAAAGACGGTATCCTTACGGCGGAAACGCCCCATAAGTGATTCCGTTACTGTACGGAAAAATGCGGCACACTTTACAAAGTGTGCCGCATTCTTTATATAATACGAAAATTCATGGTTTTTGTTGACAACTTCGACATAAAATGATAAAATGAAAGTATAAGATGCCTGGCGGCATTTTATATAATCTATTATCGGAGGACATACATATGCCAGGAGGACTCATCATTGCCATCGTTGTGTTGGCGCTTCTCATTCTTTTTGTTCTTATTATCGGTTATCTGAAAGCACCGCCGGACACTGCTTATATTATATCCGGACCGTTTAACCGCCGTATTTTGATCGGTAAAGCCGGGTGGCGGTTTCCGTTCTTTGAACGCGTGGATAAAATTTCGCTTCGCGTTATGCAGGTAGATGTGAAGACCAGCGAGGCGGTTCCGACCAATGAATTTATCAATGTCAATGTTGACGGTGTCGCCAATATCAAGGTTTCGTCCGATCCGTCGCTGTTGGCCAAAGCCGCGGAATCACTTCTCGGTATGCGGCAGGAGGAACTGATAAGCCTTGTAACGCAGGTTCTGGAAGGCAATATGCGCGAAATTGTCGGTTCGGTGGGACTGAAAGAAATGGTGCAGGATCGACAGGGCGTTGCAAAGAAAATTACGGAAAACGTTGTTCCCGATATGGAAAAACTCGGTATTGAAGTCGTGAACTTCAATATTCAGAATTTCAAGGACAATGCCGGAACCATTGAAAATATGGGTATCGACAATGTGGAACAGATTCGCAAAAATGCGCAGATCGCCAAAGCCAATGCTCAGCGCGATATTGCCATTGCGACTGCGAGAGCGTAGGAAGAAGCCAATGCCATTAAAGTGGAAACCGAAAAGAGAATTGCCGAACAGGATGCCGAACTTGCCGTCCAGCAGGCAGAAATGAAAGTACGCGCCGATTCCAAGCGTGCGGAAGCCGACGCCGCCTATTCCATTCAGCAGGAAAATCAGCGTAAGACTATTGAAATCACAAAAGCCAACGCCGATATTGCACGTAAGGAGAAAGAATCGGAACTGGCCGAAAAAACCATTGCGCTCCGTGAAAAAGAACTGGACGCCGAAGTGAAAAAGCAGGCTGATGCTGAAAATTATCGCATTGCACGTGAAGCCGAAGCCGAACTTATCCGCCGGCAGAAAGAGGCGGAGGCGAAAAAGGCCGAAGCGGAGGCTCTCCGTTATGCCATGATGCAGGAGGCCGAAGGTATCCGTGCCAAAGGCCTTGCCGAAGCCGAAGCCATTGAGAAAAAAGCCGAAGCGCAGAAGAAAATGGGCGAAGCGTCCGTTATTGAAATGTACCTGAACGCGCTCCCCGAAGTCGTGAAAAATGCCGCAACGCCGCTCACAAAAACAGAAAAGATCGTTATGTATGGCGACGGAAACGCGACAAAACTTGTTAAAGACGTCATGCATTCCGCAAATCAGGTTGTGGAAGGCGTCGGCGAATCGACCGGCATCGACTTAAAGGCGTTGCTGAGCGGTATCGTGGGCGCAAAAATCGTCAGCGGCGAAAAGCCGTCCGATGCCCCCGCTGCCGAAGAAAACGGTAAAGCCTGATTTTCTATAAAAGCGCCGCAATTTCTTTGCGGCGCTTTTTTGCGTTCCGAATATACCGGTGGCATGGATTATTTATGAAAACGAAACCATGCCTTTCGTTTGCACAACGTTTAAACAGTAAAAACAGGCACAACAGTATCAACTGTTG
>CAJLXA010000009.1 GCA_905210485.1 uncultured Eubacteriales bacterium
AAAACCGCCGACGGCGCAGGCCATCTGATCCATAAGGCCGCAGGGTTTGCCGAAATACGCGTTTTCCGCATATTGCGCGATTTTGGCAAGTTCTTCATTCGGCAACGCGGCGTTATTATAGAGATGGTTCAGAATATTGCCGATCATCACTTCAAATGCGGCGGAGGAAGAAATTCCCGAACCTTTCAGCACCTTTGTCGTCGTGTAGGCGACAAAACCGCCGACGGCGGCATCGCGGCGGAGAAAACCGCCGACCGTTCCCGCAATCAGCGCGGCCGAACTGTAGTTTTTGTAGGCGCCCGGTTCTTTCGCTTCGTCAAGCGATACGATGTCTTCGGGATACCCCTCGCTTTTGACGCGGATCATACCGTCGTCACTTTTGGCGGCCACAGCGATAATGTCGCGGTCAATGGCGGCGGCCAGAACGCGGCCGTGGTTGTGGTCGGTATGGTTGCCCGAAATTTCCGAGCGGCCGGGCACGGAAAACAGGAAGACTTCCTCTTTCTCTCCGTAAAGAGCAATGAATTCGTCAACGGCGGCAAGATAGCGCGCGGTCTCGCCTTCCACATCGCGGTAAATGGCGGCGTATTTTTTCAAAGCGCCGCTTTCAAGGGCTTTTTTCAGTTCGGTCGTGTTCATGTTAATACCTCATGTATGTAAATAATTGTTTGCATTTTGCGAAAAAATCGTTGTACGGCGCCGTTACTGCGCGGCAATACGCCGATCGTCTTCTTTCATAATACGGACGATCTCGTTTGCAAGACAGGCTCCGTCGCGCAGAGTATCGCCGTCGTCCGGATACAGCGTTACGGCGTCGGGAATGGCGCGGAACCATGTGAGCTGCCGCTTCGCATAGCGGCGTGTGGCGGTCTTCAGATTTTCTATGGCTTCTTCTTTTCCGATACGGTTTTCGATAAAGGGAATCAGTTCTTTATAACCGATCGCCTGTGCGGCCGTTGAATCCGGCGCGAGAAGACCGCGGCGGTACAGATCCTCCGCTTCTTCCATAAGACCTTCGGCAAGCATGGCGTCGACGCGGGCATTGATACGGCGGTACAGGTTTTCGCGGTTTCGGAAATCGAGGAGAAATATTTTCATGTTCAGCGCGGGATTCAGGGTGCCGGAACGGCGATCCCATTCGCTTTTCGGTATGCCGGTCTCTTCGTATATTTCCAGGGCACGGATAACGCGCCGCAGATTGTTCTTGTGCGTGGAGGCCGCCGCCTGCGGATCGACGGACAAAAGGCGGCGGTAAAGGGCGTCGCGGCCGCTTTCCGTTGCGCCCTCTTCGGTAAGACGGCGGCGGAGAACTTCGTTTCTGACGTCCGGCATACCGCTGTGGCGGTCGGTGCGGACGGCGTTGAGATAAAGTCCCGTACCTCCGCAGAAAACAGGCAACCGGTTCCGCCCCGCAATATCCCGCACGGCGGCCATGGCGTCAACGGCATAATCCGCCGCGCTGTACGACCGGTCCGGGGGAACAAAGTCGATCAGGTGATGGGGAATACAGGCGCGTTCTTCTTTTGTCGGTTTGGCGGTTCCGATGTCCATACCGCGATAGATCTGCATGGAGTCGCAGGATATGATTTCACCGCCGAGCATTTGTCCGAGCGCAATGGCGGTGGCGGTTTTGCCGCTTGCCGTCGGCCCCGCGACGGCGACGGAAAAGATGGGTTCTTTATTGTCCCACATGTTTTTCGATGAAAGAGAGCACGTCGTTAAAGAATTCGTCTTTGCAGAATTCATGTTGCAGTTCATGCCGCGCTCCGGGATAGAGTTTCATTGTCACATCGGTGAGGCCGGCTTCTGTCAGGCGGTCGTAAACGATGCTCGGTCCTTTGCCGTAATTGCCCACGGGATCTTCAAGGCCGGAGGCGATGAATACGGGAAGATTTTTTGGGAATCGCATGGCCGCGTCTTTACGATTCACACGTTCGGACATGTCGAACAGGTCGTAATATGCCTGCGCCGTGAAGGTGAAGCCGCAAAGCGGATCGTCATGCGACGCCTGCACGGAGGCGGCGTCCGACGTCAGCCATGCGTCCGGATCGGCGCCTTTACCGTAATGTGCGTTATAACCGCTCATAGCCACTTTTTTCAGGAATTTACTGCGGTAACGCGGGGAATGGCAGGCCATGATAAAGCGCGCAAGCGCCTTTCCGAGTCCGACAAGACGTTGCGGTCCTCCCGTTCCGAGAATGACGAGCGCGGCAAGGCCACTTCCGTAGTGCATGGCGTAAAGGCGCGCAAGAAAGGACCCCATGCTGTGTCCGATCAGAATGAGCGGAAGTCCCGCAAAGCGTTCGCGGAGAATACGGGAGAATTTGTAGAGATCGGAAACAACGGTATCGGGGCCGTCCTCCTCGGCAAAAAAGCCGAGTTCGTCGGGCGACGAGACCGATTCTCCGTGGCCGAGATAGTCATTGATCGCAAATATATAGCCGTGATCGGCGAAAAACGCGGCGGTTTCGGTATAGCGGCCGCTGTATTCGGTCATGCCGTGCGAAAACTGAATGATTGCTTTCGGGCGTTCGCCGTCTTCAAGAACGGGAAGATAAAGGTGCGCCGCAATCGTGTGCTTGCCGTCACTGGAATCAAAAGTGAGCCGCTCGCAGGTGAAAGCCATGATGAAACTCCTTTTTATTTTTCCGATTTTATTTTAAAAAGTACGATCGGGTTTCCGGGTTTTCCTATACGGCGGAAAAACGCCGGTGCACGGTTATTGTGCGTCGTTTATGCAGAAAAATACAGGTCAGGTCAGGGCGCGGGGTGCGTTTTCATGAACGCCACCACTTCGTCATGGGTCGGAACGGAAGACGCGGAGCCGGGACGCTGTATCGTCATGGCGCCGACGGCGTTCGCATAACGGCAGGCGTCGAGAATATTGCCGCCGTTGCGGAGATATTCCAGCGACATGGCGGTCGTAAAGGCCACGCCGGCACCGGCGGTATCCACCGGCTTACGCGTGGGATAGGCACCGCACATATGGCAGAAACGGCCGTCGTAAACAAAGGCGCCGCGGTTGCCGAGTTTCAGTACATAATATTTTGCTTTGATGCGGCGCGAGAGTTCGAGACCGACGCGCAGGCAGGAGTCCATACCGAGCGTTTCCACGCCGGTCAGCGCCTTGGCCTCTTCCTCGTTCGGCGAGAAGATCTCCACGGGCGGAAGATTCTCCAGCGGAAGGTCGCCGTATGCCGGCGATGCGTCCATAAAGACGGGGATTCCGCGTCCGTGCGCGAAATCGGCGGCGTACCGGACGGTTTCAAAAGGCATGTCGAATTGCAGGTACAAACCGTCGGGATAGGACAGAATGGCGTCTTCGATATCATTGCGCGAAATGTAGAGATTGGCGCCGGGATAGGAGACGGCGCGCGTTGTGCCGTCGTTTTCGGTCATAATGACATGAAAACCGGTGTTGTGCGTTTTGTCTACCCCGATAAAGCGGGTGTCAATACCCGCTTCACGGTAGAGCCCCACAAGCCGTTGGCCATGGCTGTCCGCGCCGAGACGCGTACAGAAAACCGTTTCCGCGCCGAGGTGCGCCAGTGCGACGGCGGCGTCGGCGGCACGGCCGCCGGGGATCATACAATAGGGCGCGTCGTCCGTCAGGATTTCTCCGGGGGCGGGCATACGGCGCATGTTCAGCATAAGGTCGATATCGGCACTGCCGATAACCAAAATTTTCTTTGACATAGCGGATCCTTTCTGAAATGTTAAAAGTGCTGAAGCAATATTTTCGTTGCGTCAGGAAACAAGAATGTGGGAAAATTCGCGGAAGACGTCTTTCGCCATGACGGCTTCGCGGTTATGACAGGTGAACAGGAAAAACTGTTTTCCTTCGTCTGAAAGAGACTGTACGGCGCGCATAAGGCCGCGCGCACGTTCATCGTCCTGATGAACAAAGCTTTCGTCGAAAAAGACGGGCGGCGTTTCATCGTACAATATATCGATCAGAGCCATGCGGAGAGCAAGATAGGCAAGATCCTGTGTACCGGCGCTGAAAAAGTCGGCGGCACGCGTGGAACCTCCGTCGGTGAATCCGATCTCAATATCGCTGGAGACGTGCGGTTTGCCGTATTTTCCGTCGGTAGCGATATACATGAAGCGCCCGGCGTCTTCGGCAAGGCGGGGAGTAATTTCGGTACGGAGCCTTTCACCGGCGGAAGACAGGGCGTCTTCGGCGAGCGTATAGGCGCTGTGGCGCGCAAGAAACGTGTCGGTTTTTTCCTGCAGAAGACCGATCTCGGCAGACAGAAGGAGGGGATCCTCCGCCTGTGAGCGCGCGGTAAGAAGCTGGCGCTCCAGTTCGCGTACACGGTCGTCGTAGAAGCGGGAAAGACGGCGGTAATGTTCGATGCCGTCGACGAGTTCGCGGTGGTTCATGGACGCCAGTTTGTCGCGGTCTTTGGGAGAAACCGTTGCGCGTACCTGCACCTCGTTTTTTCCTTCAAGCTGTACGCGCAGTTCGCGCATGACGTTGGTAACGCCGCTCTTCTTTTTTTCAAGATCGTCGCGTTTTTGCAGATAGGCGCGTATTTTTTCCGTGTATCCGGAAATAAACCCGGCCGGGTCGTCTTTCGGGAGCGTTTCTCCGCCGTTCATCAGAAACCGTGAGATTTCCTCAAGACAGTCAAGATAGGCGTCGCGCCGCGACAGCATATTCTTTCTTTCGGCGTTGGCCTCCGCACGGAGCGCGGTCATACGGTCGTTTACGGCGTGCAGTTCGTCCAGTTTGCGGCACAAACCGGCATAAGTTTTCTCATGATAGGCCGCGGCAAGCGCACGGAACCGTTTTCCCGCGCGTAACGCGAGCAGAAAGAAAGCGACGGCGCCGCCGATCGTCATCACCTTGAAAATCAAAGCGACAATGGCTTTGGGATTCAACGGGAAATAAGACAGTCGGAACAAAAGGAAATCCGCGAGGAAACTTGCCGCGAACAGGAGAAGGCAGAGCGACGCGAAAAGAATGTTTCTCATGCCGGCACGGGTGAACTTTTTTGCCGCCGCGCGAACTTCTTCTTCGCCTCCGTGCGCCTCGGTTGCCTGCATGAGCGCCGCTTCCTCATCGGAATAGCAAACCTTTTTTTCGGCCTCCTCGGCACGGGAAAAGGCTTCGTCGCGTTCTTCGCGTTTCGCGCTTTCCTCGGCGGCGTAACGGATCAGGGAATCAAGCGTTTCGCGCGTCGGCGTGAAGCCGTCCACGGTGTTTTCTTTTTCGAGGACGGCTATTTCCCGATCCACCGCCTCGGCGTTTTCTTCAAGCTCATGCAGATAGTCGTATGTTTTGATCAGCATGGCGTTTTTATAGTCGTTTTCAATGGCGCGGAAAGAGGATTCCTGCTTTTCGCTGTCCCGTTTTTTCTCCCGCGCCTGTGCGAGCGCGGCCTCTTTTTCCGCAATCTTGTATTGCTCTTTCTGGGCAATGGCAAGGCGGCGGGCGTAGTCGTCCTGTTTCTGATGCAGTTTGTAGAGTACGCCGCCTTTTCCTCCGGGGTGCAGAAGCGAATTCTTGGCTTCGTCAAGTTCGGATTTCGCACGTTCCGTATTGACTTTTTCATCGCCGGAGAAAATCAGATTTTCGATGGCCTCGCTGACCGAGCGGCCGCCGACCTTGACGTTGCCTATCTGGCCGACGAAAACCGTATCGGTGAAAACGCTGTCGGGAACGCCGAGCAACGCGTCGCCCACCGATGTGCGTGGGAAAGCGGGCAGGCCGGTTTCGCAGTCGACCGTCAGATTGGTTTCGGTATAGCGGCCGTCTTTATCGACGGTTACCGCGCGCCGCGTTTCGTAATGTTTACCGCCCGCGGAGAAACGCATGCTTCCTTCCGCGCTTCCCGTTTGCCAGGAAAGGTATTTTTTGCGATCGGAAAGTTCGGCTTTATCGGCGGTCGAAAAACCGTAGAGCATGAAGCGCAGAAAGGCGGCAACGGTGCTTTTTCCGCTTTCGTTCGCTCCCTCAATAATATTGAGACGCGAATCGAAAGCAAGGTCGAAGTCGTGCAGTTTCCCGAAATGTTCGATGTGTATGCTTTCGATATACATGGGTTTCAGTCCTTTTGTGTCCCTGACAACAAGGCAATGGCGCGTTCTACGGCGTCCTTGGCATTGTACCAGGGTTCTTCTTCATATCGGTAATCAAATTTTTTGCAGAACCAGGATACATCTTTTTTCAGCGCGTCGAGCGCCGTTTCTTCCAGATGCGACACGGTTTCGTAAAACATGGCGAAATTCTTTTTCGGCAGGTCCTTTGTTGCGGTGTCCAGAAGCGCCTTGTAGTGCGGCAGGCAGAAGAAAGGCGTTGCGGCAAAGTTCTTGCGGAATCCGGGATCGGCAAAGAAAAGATAAACGACGGTTTCCCGCATGTGCGAAAGGTGCATGTCAATGCGGTTGCACAGATAGCAGGAATTTTCGTATTTCGTCAGTCTCCGCATACTTTCGGCCGACGCGCCGCCGCGAATGGCGCCGATACCTTTGCCGGACAGACGTTTCTGGATTTCGGGCAGGTGGCTTTCCAGCATGAGAGCAAGGCCGAGCCGGTTTTTCTTTTTGTACATACGTCCGAAGTGCCGATGGCAGAAACCCTCTTCATTGGTTTTCAGGCGGACGTCCGGCTCCATCATGGCGGCGCCGAGGATGCGGTCCAGTTCGTCTTCCTCCAGTTTGTCGTAAAGACGGCAGAGGGGACAGCCGAGCGCCGGGTCTTCTTTTACGGCCGAAAAGGCCTCGTTTACGGGTATGGTGTAAATGGTTTCCATGGCGTATTTTCCTTTTTCCGGGATAGTGGTTTTCGCCTTATGCCGACATATATTGCCGACAAGACTTGATTTTTTTCTTGCGCCGTTGTATAATATACCTGTTCGCGGAAATGTATATCTTCATTATACATGAAAACGGCGCTCTTTTCAAGGGGCAATTCTATAATTTTATATTATATTGAAATTTATAGTTATTCTCTCTATAACGTGCTGACGCACGGCGCTGTACCGGGGTTACGGTATTCCGTTCCGTGCAGATAAAGAAAAAAACGTTTCCGTAAAGGCGGAAACGCGGAAAGGATGAGAAAAATGAAAGTTCTCATTATGTCTATTACGGCAGGCGATGGACATAATTCCACCGCGAAGGCGATTGCCGCCGAATTTGCGGCGCACGGCGTGGAATGTAAAATTGTTGACGCGTATCGGGAAATAAGCCCGCTCCTTTATTCTTTTGTCTCCCGCGGGTATCTTCTGTCCGTGACCAGTCTGCGGAAGATTTATTCGGGAGTTTATGCACATCTCGAAAAACGCAGAAAGAACGCGTACCGCCATTCGTTCACGCGGTTCATCAACGGTTCTGTCCGCAAGAAGATTTCCCGTTACATTAAAGAGTATCAGCCGGACGCCATCGTGTATACGCATATTTTTTGCGGCGGTATTCTTGACGTTATTAAGCAGAAAGAGGGCATGACCATACCGACGGTGGGAATCCTGACCGATTACACGATGCATCCCTACTGGGAGGAAGCGCTCCGCACCGACTGTCTTGTCGTTCCGAACGACCTTGTTGTTCCGGCCGCTATGAAAAAAGGCTTCAAGCGCGAGCAGATCTATCCGATCGGTATTCCGATCAATCCCGTGTTTGCACATAATACGGAAAAGCGTGAGGCGCGCCTTGCCGTCGGACTTGACCCCGACAAAAAAACGCTTCTGGTAATGGGCGGCAGTATGGGATACGGGCATCTCGCCGATACGGTCAAATCCCTCGACGCCATTGACTTGGATTTTCAGATGATATGCGTGTGCGGCAATAACGAAAAGGCCAAGTGTGCCGTTGACGCGCTGGAAACAAAGAAAAAACTGCTTACTTTCGGGTTTACGGACAAGGTGGGACTTCTGATGGACGCGTCCGATTGCATTGTCACAAAACCCGGCGGATTGACAACAAGCGAAGCCATGGCCAAACGGTTGCCCATGATTATCAACGCGCCGATTCCCGGCCATGAGGAACGCAACACCGAGTTTTTCGTCAATAACGGCGCCGCTGTGGCGGTGACAAAAACTTATCCGATCGACATTGCGGTGTATCAGCTTTTTTACCATCCCGTCCGCATAGAATCCATGAGAAACTGCATTGACTATCTGCGCCGTCCCAACGCGGTAAAGGATATTGTTTCGCTTGTCTGCTATCTGAACAAAAACGCATCTGAAGCAGATACTGCCGCAGAAGATGACAAAAAGGATAAAAATGTCTGATATTCGTCCGTAATATATAATATAATGGATTTATTTGATATTTCGGGCGAAAAATAAATCGAAAAATTTCAGAAAAAGTATGGACTTTTTTAAAATAGTGTGCTACAATATTGGCATCGTGCGCAAAATGTGAATTGCGCCGGCGCGGTCTTCTGCGGGAAGACCGGAAATTTTTATCGTCAGGACTCTTGTAATTTTCATTTCTGTTTATCGGAGGCTTCATGCTGGAAAATATTTATGAAACGACACTCAACACCGATCTTTGCCTGCATTATTGCGGCAAGCGCCGTTGCGTGAATCATTCTTATGGCCCGGAAGTGCGCGGATACCATCTGTTTGTGTATATAAAGGAAGGCGAGGGAACGCTCACACTGAAACGCGGTACGATGCCGATTCAGGCAGGCGACCTTATTGTGATGTTCCCCGGCGAAAAAGTACAATATACCATGAAAGAAGACAGCATGTGCTCGTTGTCCTGGATCGGACTTCACGGTTCGGCGCTGGACACGCTTCTTTCCCCGTTACATATCCGTCGGGAAAAACCGATTTTTTCTGTCCGCAACCGGGAGGACGTGGAGGGTGTTCTCGAAAAGATTTATACGACATCGTTTCTGAAAACTTACAGCGACAAGGCCATGATGACCGGACTTCTGTACGCGTTCTTTGCCGCGCTTCTCCGCAATGTGGACAGCGACATGCGGTTCGATCCGATTGAGCGTGCCGCGGAAATGATGAATTACAACTATAATCTGCCGCTGACAGTTGATCTTATGGCCGATATGATCGGTTGCAATCCGAGTTATCTTTCCCGTGCTTTTAAGGAAAAGAAAGGCGTTTCCCCGAAAGATTATCTGATCCGCGTCCGCATGGAACGTGCGGCGGACCTGCTTCGCACGTCAACGCTTGCCGTCGGCGATGTTTCCGCCTCGGTGGGAATTGAAGATCCCCTGTATTTCTCCCGTCTTTTCCATAACCGCATGAATATGACGCCTACGGAATACAGACAGAAAAACAAATAAAAATACATAATTCTACAATATTTTGGATTATATAAAGTAAGAAAAATGCAAAAGCATGGCGTGTCGCCGCCATGCTTTTGCTTTTTCTTATTTGTTGTCATGATATGGCCTTGTGCCCGGTTTTTGCGCCTGCGCGCAAAGGTTTTTATACCTCAAAGTGTTCGGGCAAGATAAAAAGGCGTGCGGGAAATCCGCACGCCTTTTTATACGTTGAAATCATGATACGCGGGAGATTATTGCAACGCGTATTTGCCGTCAACGATCATATGAATATCGCTTTCGTAGAACGAGCGCATTGCTTTCTCCATGTAATAAATATCCATGGAACCCGCGCTTTCATAGCATGAATGCATAGCAAATTGTGCAATTCCGATGTCGGCGGTCGCTACCGATACGTGGCGGCAGGCCAGATTCCCGAGCGTGGAGCCGCCGGGCAGGTCGGAGCGGTTGGTGTATATCTGTACGGGAATATCCTGCTTTTTGCATATTTCCGTAAAAAGCGCACCCGTCAGCGCATCGGTGGTATAGCGGCAATTGGCATTATACTTCAGAACGACGCCGCGGTTCGGAACGGGAGCGGTCATGGCGTCCGAAAGTTCGGGGTGATTCGGATGTTTGGCATGCGCGTTGTCTGCGGAAAGCATAAAACTGTTGGCGATACGGCACAGGTAATCGCTTTCGGTGCCGCCTACGCTTTCGCCGATACGTGTCAGCACTTCATACAGGAATCCGGCGTCGGCGCCCTGTCGCGTCGAACTTCCGACCTCTTCGTTATCGAAAAGCGCGAGAACGGGAACGGCGGAAGAAGACGGCTCCGCTTCAAAAAACGCGGTCAGCGCCGTGTAAGCGCAGGCGAGGTCATCGAGGCGCGGCGCGGCGATAAACTCGTTGTTTGCACCGAAAACCGTGCCTTTTTCCCGGTTGTAAAGATACAGGTCGTGCGAAAGAACAGATTCTTCGTCCACACCGAGGTTCTGCGCGATCTCGGCCATAAGCCCGGCGCACCCCTCTTCGCCGTAAAGAGCGTTCATGTCGACGGCGGGATTCGGCTTGCCGTCCGGCGCCGCAAGGTGAACGGCCACGGAGGGAATGACGGCGGCGTCGCGCCCAAGGTCGACGAGGCGGCTTTCTATGCCGTCGTTTGTGCGGACGATAACGCGGCCGGCCACGGACAGAGGACGGTCGAACCATGTCAGAAGATTCATACCGCCGTACCGTTCGGTCACAAGACGGCAGTAGAGGCCGTTGTCGTTCGGGCGCGGCTTCAGTTTTAGCGCGGGAGAGTCCAGATGGGCGGCAATGATGAGGTAGCCGTCGTAATCAAGGTCGGGTACCGTGAAAGCGATGAGCGACGAACCGTTCCGGCGGACAAAGTAAGCGCCACCGCGACGGAGCGTCCAACGTTCGCCCTCGCAAAGTTCCGTATAGCCGGCGGCAATCAGCGCCTTTGCCGCATTGGCAACGGCAAAAAAGGCGTTCGGCGTCCGGTCGATGAAATGCAGTAGTTTTTCGGTCATGATATATCCTCCCTGTTTCGGGAAATTTTTTCATTCGTGTTCATTATAAATATTTTCAGCGCTTTTGTCAATATCCCTTAACGGTTTTATCTGTCTCCGGGAATTTTCAGAATATGATACAGATTGGAGATCATGAGAAAAGCGGGGGTAAAGAAATAGTATGCCGGATAATAAGCCATGCGGAACAGCCGCTCGTCGGTAAGCAGATCCAGTTTTGCATAAAGGCTCATCGGATCTTCAAACCACACTTCGTGCCGGACGGCACGGCCGCCTTCGCGGTCATAGTATTCGTAATGCGGTGCCGCGGCCGTTTCGTCATACAGTATTTCGGCGCGCCGCCGTATTGCGCGGGAGACGGCTTCCTGCGGAGAAAGCGTTTCGGCAACGCTCTCTCCGGCTATATGCGGGAGCGTGTAATCATATCCGTAAAGTGGAATACCGAGAATGATTTTCTCGCGGCGTATTTCGCTTTTGGCATAATCAATGATCTCTTTCATGCGCGGGAGCGGCGCGACCGGCCCCGGTTCTTTCTTTGCGTTCTCCCATTCATACGCCACAAGGCGAACGCCGTCGACATTGTTTCCGATATATCCGTAAATATGCCCTTCGTAAAGATCGCCGCGCATGGAAGAACCGCCTTTCGGCGCCACTGCGGCAAACAGAACGAGTTCGCGGGCATTCAGTGCGGAACGAAGACGTCCCAGCATGGCGGCGTACCGTTCCGCATAGGCCGCGGGAATGTATTCAAAATCTATTTCGGCGCCGCCGTATCCGTTTTCCGTCACCGCTTCCACGACCGTTTCCACAAAGGCGTTGATCGTTTCGTCGCTTTCCAGAATGGCCGTGGCGATGTCTTCACGGAAGACGTCGCTGTTGTCCGTATTGAGTATCACCAGAAGAGGTTGCACGCGGTATTCGCGCGAAAGTCGCAGAAACAGGTCGGCTTCGGGAACGTAAAGGCCGCCATCCGCATCGGCGCCGGCGTGCAGTAGAGAGGCGTATGTAAGATAGGGGAGAACTTTGCGGAGCGTGGATTCGTCCGTGCCGGGATGGAGGTAGCCGCCGCTTATCAGCGTACCGCGGCGCACATCTGCCGGAGCGACGGTGAGAACGGTTCCGGGAGTCAGTGCGGGTTTTCCTCCGAGAACCGGATTCCATTGATAGAGAGACAGCGGACTCACGCCGAAACGTACGGCAAGCCCGTCGATGGTGTCGCCGGCGCGTACCGTGTAACTTTTTCCGGGCGGGATCAGCAGCAGATGCTGTCCGATCGCCAATACGCGCGGGTCTTCTATATCATTGTCGAGGGCTATTTTCTGCGGGTCGATTCCGCAGCGGCGACCGATCGCGTACAGGGAGTCGCCGCGTTTTACGGTGTAGATTTCCATAAGAACTCCTTTTTTATGTTTTTAACAGTGTATGCACTTTCGCGGGTTGTGTATATTTTTTCTTTTACGGGAGAGAATAAAAGGAAAAAGGAGGCTGACATGGGAAAAGTACAGATAATCAGAACATCGGCGCGGGAAGTGCTGGATTCGCGCGGTAATCCGACATTGGAGGCTACCGTTTATTTATCGGACGGAACGATCGGAAGCGCCATGGTGCCGTCCGGCGCGTCGACGGGAACTTATGAAGCGCATGAGGCGCGCGACGGAGACGCCGAAAGATACGGCGGCCGCGGCGTTCTGGACGCGGTGTATAACGTCAACAAAATGATTTCGCCCGCCCTTACGGGCATTGCCGCTTCCGCGCAGGCGGAAATTGACCGGACGATGAAGGTTCTGGACGGAACGGAAAATAAAAGCCGCCTCGGCGCAAACGCCATACTCGGCGTGTCTCTTGCCGCGGCACGCGCGGCGGCCAATTCGCAGGGAATTCCGCTTTTCCGTTATCTCGGCGGTGCGGCCGCAAAGCGGCTCCCCGTTCCGATGATGAATATTCTGAACGGCGGTGCGCACGCTTCAAACAACGTGGATATTCAGGAGTTTATGGTCGTGCCGGTCGGCATGGACAGTTTCGCGGAAGGACTGCGCGCGGGAAGCGAGATCGCACACGCGCTCGGAAAGATACTGAAAGAAAAAGGATTGTCCGGCGGCGTGGGCGACGAGGGCGGCTTTGCTCCCGACCTCTCAAGCAACGAAGAGGCCATCGAACTGATCATGGAAGCGGTCAGGCGCGCGGGTTATACGGAAGAAAATGTCCGCGTGGCACTGGACGCGGCGGCGAGCGAATGGCAGACGGAGGACGGTTACCGCTGGCCGAAAGCAGGGCGCAAATTCACGTCCGGAGAACTTTGCGGGTATTATGAAGAACTCGTAAAACGTTATCCGATCCTTTCGATCGAAGACGGGCTCGGCGAAGACGATACGGACGGTTGGGAAAAACTGACCGATACGCTCGGCGACAGGATTCATCTTGTCGGCGACGACCTGTTCGTTACAAATCCTCTGCGTTTCCGCGACGGTATTGACCGCAGTCTTGCCAATACCATTCTGATAAAGCCGAACCAGATCGGTACGCTTACCGAAACGCTGGACGTTATCGGTATGGCGAAAGAAGCGGGGTACGATTTCATATTGTCGCACCGTTCCGGCGAAACGGAAGATACGTTTATCGCCGATCTTGCGGTGGCCGTCAACGCACCGTATATCAAGTCGGGGGCGCCGTGCCGTTCGGAGCGCGTGGCCAAATACAACCGGCTTCTGAAAATCGAAGAATGTCTCGGAGCGGCGGCGGTTTACGGCTGACGCCGCCGACAAAAAACGCGGGAAGAAATATTCCGCGTTTTTTTCGTTGCGGGGTTCTGTCTTTCATATAAGGAAGTTTTACGGTCATTACGCGCTATATATGAAAAAAATGTCAAAAAAGCATTGACGATTCCGGTTTTTATAAAACCGCTTTTGACATAATCCGCACATGGCGTTGCGTATAATGGGTACAAACGGAAAAGGACGGGAAAACGATGAAGACTTTATATATCGACGTACTGTTTTTTATCAATTTCTTCATGGATTTTCTTTCGCTGTTTCTTGTCGGCGGCTTTATGAATACGCCGCGGCGCCTTTTCCGCCTGGTTCTTTCGGCCGGGATCGGCGCCGTTTACGCGGCGGTCGATGTGCTGTTTCCGGGAGCGCCTGTCGTTTCGTTTCTGATCGGCCTTGCCGTTCCGTTTTTGCTGATATATGTTGCCTACGGCGCGTCGGGCGGATGGCGGTTTATACGTATGACGCTTTTTTTCTACGGAATTTCAGTGCTTCTCGGCGGCGCGGTGACGGTGCTTTACGGCTTCCTTTCCTCTCATTTTTCCATGGAGGGGACGGCTATGGGAAAAAGCGATATTCTTTTGACGCTCGGCGCTTTGTCCGGCCTTCTGATTGCCGGTGCGGAACGTCTTTTCCGCCGGCACGGCGCTGGTAAGGAGGTGCGTCTCATGATTGAAAACGGCGGAAAGACTCTTTGCCTTTCCGCGCTGTCCGACAGCGGGAATCTGCTTTGCGATCCGATCGGCGGGAAACCGGTGATCCTCGTGCGGCGCGGCGCTTTACATACGCTTTTTCCCGACGACCGGCCGGGCGACGACATGCCGCACGGCGGAAATACGTTGTTCCATCCTGTTTTCATACACGGTGCGGACGGGCGGCGCATGGTTTTCGGTTTTTTTCCGTCGGGACTTTACGTATGCGAGGGAAAAAAGCGGATACCGATAACCGCAACGGTGGCGGCCGAAAACAGAGAAGAAAAATACGGCGGATGCGACGCTTTGTTTCCCGCATCGCTGCTTTGATAGGGGGAGAGATGCGGATCTTTTTGTTTATACGCGCGGTGTGCCTGCGCATACGGAATGTGCTGTCCGGCCTTTTTTGGCCGGGGCACCGGCATAAAAGAGGCGCCGGCGAAGTGTATTATATCAACGGCGCCGATGTTCTTCCGCGTCCGTTGTCGCAAAAGGAAGAAGAGGACGCGCTGCGTGAAGCGCCTGCCGATGAAAATGCGAAGTCATTGCTTATCGAACACAATCTGCGCCTTGTCGTTTATATTGCCAAGAAATTTGAAAATACGGGTATCAATATTGAGGATCTGATCTCTATCGGTACGGTCGGCCTCATCAAAGCTATCAATACGTTCTGCCCCGACAAGAATATCAAATTGGCGACCTACGCTTCGCGTTGTATAGAAAATGAGATATTGATGTATATTCGCAAAACGGCCGGCAGACGGTGCGAAGTGTCGATAGACGAACCGCTGAACGTTGACTACGACGGTAACGAACTGCTTTTGTCGGATATTCTCGGCTCCGACCCCGATGCGGTGGGGCGCGATATGGAGGAAGCGGAAGAACGGAAAATCGTACGCGATTCGGTGGCGTCGCTCGGCAAGAGGGAAAAACTGATCATCGAACTGCGCTTCGGTTTCGGCGGCGGACGGGAGTTGACGCAGAAAGAGGTTGCCGATATGCTTGGTATTTCACAATCCTACATATCCCGCCTTGAAAAGCGCATAATCGGGGAATTACGGGAAAAAATGCGCGGCCGCGCATAGATTTTTTCATAAACCTATTGACAAAGGCAAATTATTTTGTTAAAATAATGCGTACTGTGATAAAAATTAGGTGAGGTGTAAACGTAATGAAGCAGGGTATTCATCCGGATTATAAAGATGCTACCATCAAATGCGCTTGCGGCGCAACCGTCGTAACGCGTTCCGTAAAAGGCGATATGAGCGTGGAAATCTGCGCGAACTGCCATCCGTTCTTTACGGGCAAGCAGAAGTTTGTTGACGCGGGCGGCCGTGTCGATAAGTTCAAGAAACGTCTTGCCGGCGCTCAGAAGTAAGAACGTATAAAAAAGGCGTGCGGATTTTTCCGTACGCCCTTTTTATCTTTATTGAACATTTTGGGTGCGGGAGAACTCTCTTGCGCGCGGGCGCGAAAATCAGGTGACAAAGCCGGTGACCGGCGGTGCCGTAGCGGCAAGATTCTCTTGCGCGCGGGCGCGAAGGCCGGGCGTGCGGACGTAGCGTTGCGACAGAATTAAGGAGAAAATATGGAACAGGAACAGAATAAACGCGCGGCGCTGGTCTCGATCATTCCGTCGCAAAAAGAAGCGGAAGAGTGCATGCGCTCTCTCGACGAGCTTGCCCACTTACTGGATACTGCCGGCGGCGAAGAGATTTTCCGCCTCGTGCAGGTAAAAGAGGCGTTCAACGCCGCGACCTGCCTCGGAAGCGGCAAGGTGGAAGAACTGCGCGATCTTTGTCAGAAAAATGACGTGGGACTGGCTGTTTTCGACTTTGAACTTTCGCCGTCCCAGATCCGCAATCTGGAAGAAAAAACAGGCGTTCACGTTATCGACCGTACCATGCTCATTCTGGATATTTTTGCGCTTCACGCGGTGACGGGTGAGGGAAAACTGCAGGTCGAACTGGCACAGCTCCGCTATACCGCGCCCCGCCTGACGGGACAGGGAGCGGCGCTTTCACGGCAGGGCGGCGGCATAGGTTCGCGCGGACCCGGCGAATCCAAACTGGAAAGCGACAGACGGCATATTCACCGCCGCATCACCGCTTTGACGGAAGCCATTGCGGAAATGGAGCACAACCGCGGGACGATGCGCGCCGCGCGTGACAGAAGCGGTATTCCGCGGATTGCCATTGTGGGTTATACCAATGCCGGGAAATCCACGTTGCTCAACCGCCTTACCGACGCCGGCGTTCTGTCGGAGGACAAACTCTTTGCAACGCTTGATCCGACGACACGCCGTCTTGCGTTGCCGGGGGGAGAAGATGTTCTTTTGACCGATACCGTCGGTCTTATCCGCCGTTTGCCGCACCATCTGATCAAGGCTTTCCGTTCCACACTTGACGAGGCGGCGCTTTCCGATATTCTGCTTATTGTGGCAGACGCTTCCGACGCCGAGTGCGCGGAGCACCTCATGGTTACGCGTTCTTTGCTTTCCGATCTCGGCGCGGCCGATAAACCGACGATAGTGGTGTATAATAAATGCGACCGTCTCGACGGCGCTTTGCCGGAGGATGATACGTCGGGCGACGCTCCCGTGTATATTTCCGCGGCGACGGGCGAGGGGATAGACCGTCTGCTTCTCAGGATTCTTGCCGAAGTGCGCCGTGACAAGCGCCGCGTTACGCTGTTTTTCTCTTACGCCGCACAGTCGGAACTGAATCGCCTGTGCAATACCGTGGCAACGGAAGATATGGCCTACCTCGACGACGGCGTCCGTGTAACCGCGGTTCTCGATCATACCGCACGCGGAATGTTCCGGGAATATATTGTTGATGACCGCGGAACGAACGAAAACGGAGACGACGACAGATGAGTTACAAAACCGTGTGTCGGCGGGGTTTCGGCGTTTATGAAGAAAAAAAGTCGGTTTTTTACGGCGCGGTTTCTCCCGCCGCAACCGAAGAAGACGCCCTTTGCCTGCTGGAAGAGGAAAAAAAGCGTTATCCCGATGCGCGCCACCATGCATATGCCTATCTCCTGCGCGATGGCAATGTCACGCGTTACAGCGACGACCGTGAACCGCAGGGAACGGCAGGCATACCGATTCTCGATCTTTTACGGAAAAGCGGACTTACCGACGTTGCGGTGGTTGTCAGCCGGTATTTCGGCGGCACGCTTCTCGGAACGGGAGGACTTGTCCGCGCCTATACGGCGGCGGCGAAAGCGGCGCTTTCGGACGCGGGAACGGCACGGGGCGAAGAGACCGTGCGTTTTCGGATGACGATGCCGTACGGGGACTACAGCAAAACGCCCGCGTTCCTCGAAAAAAACGGCGCGGTGACCGAAAACGTTGATTTTGCGGACGCTGTGACGCTGTATTGCCGTATTGCCGCGGCGGATTATGCCGCATTTTTAAAAAATCTTTCGGAGTTTACGGACGGGCGTGTGAATCCCGACGTTTACGAAACCGCTTTTCTCCTGATTCCCGACGAAGCAACCGGCGTATAAACGCCGTTTTTTCGGCCGTTCGTGTCGAAAAATACCGAAAAAACAAAAATTTTTCGTTCCGACGGAAAAAATCTTCGGGAAATAAAGTAAAAACGTTTTTTTTCGCGTATATTATCTATCGGAATGTTGAAAGGAGCGACGGAATGAAAAACCTGAACGAACTTTTTCTTGCACGTGAACGTGCCAATCTGTCGCCCTATGCTTTTTTGACGGAGAATACAAAGGGGCGCGCCGTTCCCGTAACGCCGAGCGCCTGCCGCACGGAGTTTCAGCGTGACCGCGACCGCATCATTCACTCCAAATCTTTCCGCCGGCTGACCGGCAAAACGCAGGTGTTTTTCTCACCGCGGAAAGAACACTATCGCACACGTATGACGCATACGCTCGAAGTAACGCAGATCGCGCGCATTATGGCGCGTGCGCTTTCGCTGAACGAAGATCTTACCGAAGCGATCGCCCTCGGCCACGACATCGGACATACGCCGTTCGGTCATTCCGGCGAGGCGGCTCTCCGCCGTGTGTTCGATCCCGGATTCGCGCACTATAAACAAAGCGTCCGCGTTGTGGACGATATTGAAAAACTGAATCTGACCTATGAGGTGCGCGACGGAATTCTGCATCACACGGGGAATGCTCTGGCTTCTACAAGAGAGGGCGTTCTTGTGAAGTTTGCCGACCGCATTGCCTATACCAATCACGATTTTGACGACGCCTGCCGCGCGGGCGTTCTTTCCGAAGACGACGTTCCGTTTTCCATTCGCTATCGTCTCGGCAATTCTCCGGCGGAACGTATCAATACGCTGGTTTCCTCGGTCATCGAAGCGAGCGGCGAAACCATCGCCATGACGCCGGAGATCGGCCGCGCGGCGGACGAACTCCGTACGTTTATGTTTGAAACGGTGTATCACAATCCGCTGATCCGCGCCGAGGCCGAAAAAGCAGAGGATATGCTTTGCCGGCTTTACGAATATTACATGAAACACGGAGATGAACTTCCTCCGCTCTATCGGGAAAATATTGCGCGCGACGGCCTTGCCGTATGCGTGGCGGACTATGTGTCCGGCATGACCGACAGGTTTGCGGTGGAAACCTATAAAAACCTGTATATCCCCGCCGTCTGGCAGGGATAAAACAGACATAAAGACATAAAGCAGAATGATGAAAGGAGATACCGATGATTCCGCGTGAAACCGTTGACGAAGTATTGGCGCGCACGGACATTGAACAGGTGATCGGCGCTTATGTGACGTTGAAGCGCGCCGGTTCCAACCTTGTCGGCCTGTGCCCGTTCCACAGCGAAAAATCGCCGTCGTTCACGGTATTTCCTTCCGACAACAGTTTTTACTGTTTCGGTTGCGGCGTCGGCGGTAACGTCATCACGTTTGTCCGCAAGTACGAAAATCTCGAATTTGAAGACGCGGTGGAAAGTCTTGCGCGGCGCGCGGGTATTACCGTTCACCGTGACGCCGTTGCTTCCGACGGCCGCCGCTTTGACCGCAACCGCTTTTTCGCCATGAACCGTCTTGCGGCGCGCTTTTTCCACGCGCGGCTGTTTGACAACAATCCGAAAGCGAAAGCGGCACTCTCCTATCTTACGGACAAGCGTGCCCTCTCCATGGCTACCGTGAAGCACTTCGGTCTCGGCTATGCGCCGGACAACTATGACGCCCTGACTTCTTATCTGCGGAAAGCAGGATATACCGACGAAGAGATGACGGCCGGTTATCTGACGTTCAAAAGCGATAACAGCGGGCGCTGTTTCGACTCTTTCCGTAACCGCGTGATGTTTCCGATTATTGATGTGTCGGGAAATGTCATCGCCTTCGGCGGCCGCGTTATGGATGACTCCAAGCCGAAATACAAGAACTCATCCGATACGCCCGTGTTCAAGAAGAGCCGCAATCTTTTCGCGCTCAATTACGCGCGCAGTTATTGCTCCGAACGTATGATCCTGTGCGAAGGCTATATGGATGTGATCGCGCTTCATGCGGCGGGTTTCCCGTTCGCGGTGGCAACGCTCGGCACGGCCATCACGCCGGAACAGGCGCGTATGATGACGCGGTACACGAAAAAAGTAATCATTTCTTACGATAATGACGAAGCGGGACAGAAAGCCGCGGCGCGGGCGCTCGGGCTGTTTGAAGAAACAGGCATGAACGCCAAAGTGCTGAAAATGAGCGGCGCCAAAGATCCCGATGAATATATCCGTTCGTTCGGCGCCAAAAAGTTTGAATTGCTTCTTGAAGAAAGTCGGACAAAGTTTGACTATAACATGGAGCGCGTGTTTTCCAAATACGATACGGCAACGCCGCAGGGAAAAATCGAGGCCTGTTCGGAACTGTGCGGTATTATAGCCGGTTTTTCTTCGTCGGCGGAACGGGAGATATACGTTTCGGAACTTTCTAAAAAACTCGGCATTGACGCCGAAGTGATCCGCTCCGACCTCAAGGCCAAAATGGCCAAGAAACGTTATAATGAAAAAAAAGAAGAATCGCGCAATCTCGTACAGTCGCTTTCCGGCTTCGGCGACCGGGTAAATCCCGATTACGCCAAAGCGCCGGCGGCCGCAAAATCCGAGGAGGTCGTTCTCGGTCTTCTTCTGCTCTATCCCGAACACAGAAAACGGATGGCGGAAGGCCTTTTGACGGAAGACGATTTCTATACGGCGTTCGGACGCCGTGTATTCCTGTTTATCCGTGACGCGGAGGAAAACGGCGGACTGGATACGGCAACGCCGGATGCTGTTTTTACACCCGACGAGGTCGGCCGCATTACGCGCATGAAACGCGCGCGTATGATGCTGACCGAAAACGGCGACGCGGTCTTTTCCGAAGCGGTCGAAACGCTGAAACGCGAAGTGAAAGAGAAGCGTGCGGAGGAATCCTCGATGACGCTTGACGATCTTGACGCGTTTCTTGCGGAGCGACGAAATACCGGAGAAAACCTATCTTAACCGATTTACATATATAAGGAGATAAAAATGAGCGAAAATCAGAAAATGGACGTCAATGAACTGATCGAACAGAACAACGGCGGTTCCAGTGACATCATGGAAGTGCTTGCCGATATTGATTATGATATCGAGCAAATGGAGAAAATGTTTGAAACGCTGGAGAGCAACGGCGAAGGAGACATCAATCCCGAAATCGAAGATACCGAGCCTTATGACGCAAACGAAGACGTGGAAAAGATCCTGCAGCAGGAGGGACTTGCCGTCGACGACCCCGTGCGCATGTATCTTAAGGAGATCGGCAAAATTCCGCTTCTGGATTCCGAACGCGAAATGTATCTTGCCGAACAGATCGCTTTGGGTAACAAGGAGGCAAAGGACGAGCTTGTAACCGCCAACCTCCGCCTTGTTGTGTCAATCGCCAAACGTCATGTCGGAAAAGGCATGTATTTCCTTGACCTGATTCAGGAGGGCAACCTCGGTCTTATGAAAGCGGTGGAAAAATTCGACTACCGCAAAGGCTATAAGTTTTCCACGTACGCGACGTGGTGGATCCGGCAGGCGATCACCCGCGCCATTGCGGATCAGGCACGCACGATCCGCATACCCGTGCATATGGTGGAGACGATTCATAAGGTATCGCGTACCGCACGTCAGCTTCTGCAGGAATTCGGCCGCGAACCTACTACCGACGAGATTGCGGAAAAACTCGGCATCAGCCCCGATAAGGTTCGCGAGATTCTGAAGATCGCGCAGGATCCCGTCTCTCTCGAAACACCGATCGGTGAAGAGGAGGACAGTCATCTCGGCGACTTCGTGGAGGATAACGATTCGCCCGCTCCTGCGGAAACCGCTTCCTATACGCTTTTGCGCGAACAGCTGAAAGCGGTTCTTCATACGCTGACTCCCCGTGAAGAACAGGTTCTGACGTTGCGGTTCGGACTGAAAGACGGACGTCCGCGTACGCTCGAAGAAGTCGGTCGCCGTTTTGATATCACGCGGGAACGTATCCGCCAGATCGAAGCCAAAGCATTGCGTAAACTGCGTCATCCCAGCCGCTCCAAAATGCTGAAAGACTATCTGGATTCCTGATTTGCATGCCGAAATGCGCTGATAAAAATTATAGATTCTGCACAAATAAATATCGGAATCGGAAAAAAGAAAAAAGTTTCTTTGTTGAAAACGCATAAGGTTTTTTGAAATATTTTTGAACATGAAAGCGCCGGACAGAAAAGCCGGCGCTTTTTTGCGGATTACGGCCGAAAAATTCCTTGACAAAGCCGCCGTTTTGTTATAAAATATACTGTAGTTATAGTAGGAAAGTATACCTTTCTTTCAGGAGGAAAAGCATAATGAAGAAAAAGATTGCCGGCCTTGTTCTGGTTGCCGTTTTCATGTTGATGGCGCTTATGGGGCTGACTTCATGCAGTAATGACAGCGACGGCGGGAAAACGCAGAACCGCAACTATGTGACGCTCAGCATGTGGTTGATCTGGGAACAGCATGACCCGAACGATGCGACCGCTCTGGAAACCGAGGCAAAGGTCGAAGAGGCCTTTAACGCCGTTTGTACGGAAAAGTATTCGACCAAAGTTGTTTTCACATGGTGCGCGTCGGAGGAAGAGTATAAGACCGCTCTTGCCGCAAGATATAAAAAGGCCGCGGAAAGCGGCGTAACGCCTGTTGTTCCGAGCGACGATGAAAGCGGAAGTCAGGACGGAACGCTGAACAGCGACTATCCCGAACTGATGGAAAATCAGCTGGACATCGTTCTTATGCTCGATAAGGATATGTACGTCACTTATGCGGATGAAGGTAAACTTTCTCAGCTGGACAGCATGCTTGCCGGTACCTATAAGAATGTCAATAACGAACTGAACAGCATAATCAAATATGCAAAACTGGCCACCGCCAATGCAAACGGTACCTACGCGATACCGAACCTCGGCGCCAAAGGAAAGTATACATACCTTTTTGTCAATAAAGCGGCCGCTACGGCGTTCGGTTTTACCGGAAAGGACTTTGCCACGGTGTCCGATGCGGCGCAGTTGGTGGACGCGATGACCCGCCTCCGTAACGAGGCCGATACGCCGGAAAACGTGAAGAACATGGTTCCCGTTCTGGAAGAATTCGATTATACCGGCGCACGGTTCTTTATCTCTTATTCGGCTGAAGCCGCGGCCAATCCCGACGGCAACCCGTGGGTAGCGGACAGCACGTTCAAAAATAAGAATGGTCTTCTCGGCGTTTTCAGCGCGGGAAAAACCTATGGCGGTATCAACAACGCCGACATAAGTCTCTCTTTGGATAACCAGGATTACCTGAACTATCTCGCGCTCATGAACTGGTGCCGCCGCAACAACGGCTTTGCCGTCGACCGCAATACCGCATATGCCGGGCATAATTTTGCCGTCGCGGTTCTGGAAGGCGATTACAGCATGCGCAAAGAGTTCAGCGACTATTATTGCATTGTGCTCGATAACCCGCGTCTGACCGACAGCGATCTGTATCACGGCATGCTTTCCGTCAGTGCGTATTCTCAGAATCCCTCCCGCGCCATGGAGATCATTGCCGCACTGCAGACCGGCGGCGACCTCAGCAATATCCTTGTACACGGCGTGAAAGACGAACACTATACCTACAATTCTCTTACGGGTTGTGTGACTTCAATCGGCACATACTACGTTGACCCGGCGTATGTCGGAAACCTCTTCTATATGTACCCCGATACCTCCCGCGGACAGAGTGCGGAATGGCTTGCCGATATGACCGTGCAGAAGAGCGAATGGCTTCGGGACGCATGGGCCGGTTTCCAGTACGTGTACAACGATGAGAACCAGGAATACAACATTATTTATTCGAGAAAGAATCAGGTAGATCTTCTTCAGAGTACCTGCGATACCATTTTCAATACGCTGATGGACTATGATACCGGCATTGCGGGACAGTCGCTTGCGGATTACAGCGAGGATCTGTCGGCAAAGGCCGCGGAGTTCAAAGCAACGTATTTTGTTGACGGGGCCCCTGAGAATGCGGCATACGCCGGACAAATGGCCAGCAGCGAAGAAACGGGCAACGGCGGCGCCGTTACTTTGAAGTACACCATCGGCGGTAACGTACGTAAATGGTGGGAAGATACCGCAGCGCTCAACAACTGATAAACCATCCGTTGCGATTGCGACGGAAAAGGAGCCGGCAGAATACTGCCGGCTCCTTTTCTTCTTTATTTTTTATCATATGGCATAAAGATAATAAAAAAAATTTAAAACCGTCATAAAGAAAACGAGAGAAAACAAGAGAAAACGGGAGAAAATAAGAGAATTCATTGCAATAAATTAAAATCGCCAAAAAAGTTTCCGAAAAAGCCTTGACAAAGCCGGCTTCCTGTGGTACAATATCGGCGTTCGGTTAAAACATCGGGGTTGTCCCGAGACAAAAATACGGAGGAAAAAAGTATGTCCACTTATATGGCAAAAGCCGAGACCATTTCCCGCAAATGGTATGTCATCGACGCTGCCGGTAAGCCGCTCGGCCGTACCGCAGCCGCCGCCGCTACTATTCTGCGCGGCAAACACAGACCTGAATTCACCCCTCACGCCGATTGCGGTGAGTTCGTTATTATCATCAATGCTTCCAAGGCCGTTCTGACTGGTAAGAAACTTGATCAGAAGTTCTACCGTCATCATTCCGGCTATATCGGCGGCCTCAAATCCGAAGGCTACCGTCACATTATGGCTACCCGCCCCGAATTTGCCATGACGCTTGCCGTTAAGGGCATGCTTCCGAAGAATTCGATCGGCGACAAGTCCATCACCCGTCTTAAGGTATACGCAGGCGCAGAGCACAATCAGGCCGCTCAGCAGCCCATCGTGCTTGACTGATAGAAAGAAAGGAAGAACAGAATATGTATACAAGTGCAAAGCCTTATTTCTACGGAACCGGCAGAAGAAAGAAATCGGTTGCCCGCGTTCGTCTTTATCCCGGAACCGGCGTTATCACGGTGAACGGCAAGAACATCGACGAGTATTTCGGCCTTGAAACTCTGAAACTCATCATCAATCAGCCTTTCGGCGTTACCGAAACGACCGGCAAGTTTGACATTATCGCTACCGTTACCGGCGGCGGTCTTTCCGGCCAGGCAGGCGCTATCCGTCACGGCCTTTCCCGTGCACTGGTGAAAGCTGATGAAACCTATAAGCCTGTTCTTAAGAAGGCAGGATTCCTTACGCGCGATCCTCGTATGAAGGAAAGAAAGAAGTACGGTCTCAAAGCCGCACGTCGCGCACCGCAGTTCTCGAAGAGATAATCGCGGTTGTCCAAAAGAAAAACCGAAAGTTTTACGCTTTCGGTTTTTCTTTTTTTGCGGTACCATGACGGATATAGGCAGAAGTGAGATTCGCACCGCGGAAAGGTTAGATTTTTACGAACAATCGAAAATTTGCATTTCGGAGTATGAATCAAGTCGGCTTTATAAATCGCCGCGAACGTCTCCGCCGGACGGTATAAGAGCGGGCGGCCGGAGGAAAGCGATAAGGAAAGAGCGACAGGAAGATTGGCAAAAGAAAGCGGAGATGCGGGAGGGAAAAGCGGCAAGGAAGCGGCAAGGGAGCGGCAAGGGAGCGGCAAGGGAGCGGCAAGGGAGCGGTGGGGAATTGACAAACGAAACAGCGAGGAAAACCAAAGTTTTAAAGAGCACGGCCGTTTTCGGCGTCAAAGGGGCGCTTACGGCGATTTTATCCGGCAGGACTTATGTCGAAATTTTGTTATGAAGTCCCTTATGTATGATTACAGTGCCGTAATCATGCTTTCTAAAACAGATTACGACGCTATCGTTTTCTCTCTTATGTCATACCTTCGGAAAAAAAATAATAAAAAAGCACTTGCTTATTGCAAGTGCTTTTTTGGTGCTCCTGCGGAGATTCGAACTCCGGACACCTTGATTAAAAGTCAAGTGCTCTACCGTCTGAGCTACAGGGGCATCTTGTTTTCAGTACTTGTCTATTATACAATAGTTTCTTTCTTTTGTCAAGGTTTATTCGCTATTTTTTTAGAAAATTTTTATTATCCCGGCGGGATATGTATAAAAAGGATTTTTAAGGGGAAAAATACGCGCAAGGGAGTGAATTATATGAAAAAATCTGTACTTATTTATGTTCCGATTCTGCTGTTTTTAACCGTGTTTCTTGCCGCTATGCCGATTTCCGGTGAAGAGGCGCTTTATAACGATGTGATCCGTCTGCATATTCTCGCGGCCTCCGACAGTGAGGAGGATCAGCGGAATAAGCTGGCGGTGCGCGATGCCGTGATGCGGGAGTACGGAGCCGCTTTCTCCGCATGCCGCACACGCGCGGAAGCCGCCGCGCTGGCAGAGGAGTATATACCGGCCATTCAGGCGCTTGCCGAGGAAACATTGGCGTCGCAAGGGGCAAAGGATACGGTGCGCGTCACGCTGACAGAGGAATCCTATGACCGGCGCTATTACAGCCGCTTTGCCATGCCCGCAGGAGAATATCTTTCTTTACGCGTGCTGATCGGATACGCGGAGGGGAAGAACTGGTGGTGTGTACTGTTTCCGCCGCTTTGTACGGAGAGTGCCACGGGTGAAACGGCGTATGACGATGACGCTTTGCCCGTCGGCCTGACCCCTGCCGAATACCGGCTGATTACGGGGGACAGCGAGGCCTATGTCGTGCGCTTTAAAATCCTTGAGATTCTGTCGGGGGTCGGGAAATAAGCGTACTATATGAAAAAGAGAAGAGCGCGGCTCTTCTCTTTTTCATATAGTGACAGTGAGGAGGATTGATATGGAATTTCATGAAATATCGCCGGATATATTCGGAATGAACGTGTTCCGTAATATCGGCAAAGAACATATGATCGTTACGGCGTCGAACGGTGAAAAGCATAACGGCATGACGGCTTCATGGGGCGGTATCGGCGTTTTGTTTTACCGACCGGTCATGTTTTTGTTTGTCAGGCCGGAACGCTATACATACACGTTTCTGGAAAAGGGAGCATACGCCACGCTTTCCTTCTTTTCGCCGGCTTATCGCGCCGCCGTGGCCTATTACGGTACGCACAGCGGCCGTGTATCGGATAAAGAAAAGGAAACGGGTCTGACATCGTTCAGAACAGCTCACGGCGGCATCGGCTACCGGGAGGCAACGTATATTCTCGGCGGCGAGCTTATCTATCGCGGAAAACTGGAGGAGAGCGGCTTTCTTGACCGCTCGCTGCTCCGTCATTATGAAAACGGCGGTTATCACGGCGTGTTTATTACCGACGTACGCGAAATATTGGAACATAACGGGTGATTTTTTCATAATGTGGCAGATTTCTCTTGCAATTTCGGGCGGCTGCGTGTATAATAGACTGGAATAAAGCAAAGAAAAGGGGCGCAAAAATGCCGGAAAAACAAAAGTCAAGAAAAACCATAGCCGTTAACCGCACAGCGCGTCATGATTATTTTGTCACGGAAACTTATGAGGCCGGTATTGCTCTTTTCGGTACGGAAGTCAAATCGCTTCGCGCCGGCGCCGCCAATCTCAAAGATGCATTTTGCCGTGTGGACGGCGGAGAACTTGTGGTATACGGTATGCATATCAGTCCGTATGAACAGGGGAATATTTTCAACAAGGATCCGCTTCGCCCCCGTAAACTTCTGATGCACAAACGTGAAATTATGAAGCTGACGGGACTTCTGACGCGCGACGGATATACGCTGATACCGCTTTCGCTCTACTTTTCCGGAGCACGCGTAAAGGTGGAAGTCGGACTTTGCAAGGGCAAGAAGAACTATGATAAGCGGGACGACATGGCAAAGCGCGACGCCGACCGTATGATGGAACGCGTGATGAAAAGCCGCGGACGCGATGAATAACAGAAAGCGTGGAATGTAATCAAAAGGTTACATTCCACGCTTTTTCATGTTTCGATATCGTCAATTGTCGTCTGGTTCGGGAGCGCGTTCGGATTCGACTGCGGGCAGGAAATACCGAGATGGCGGTAAGCCAGATGCGTGACGCAACGGCCGCGCGGTGTACGGGACAGAAAACCGAGTTGCAGAAGATACGGTTCATACACGTCTTCGATGGTGACGGCTTCTTCACCGATCGTGGCGGCAAGCGTTTCGAGACCGACGGGGCCGCCGTTGTAATATTGGATAATGGCACGCATCATGCGGCGGTCGGTGTTGTCGAGACCGAGTTCGTCGATCTCAAGCATGGCAAGCGCGTCCTTGGCTACGTCGGGCGTTATGCGTCCGTCGCCCTTTACGAGCGCATAGTCGCGCAGGCGCTTTAAGAGGCGGTTGGCGATACGCGGTGTTCCGCGGGAGCGTTTGGCGATTTCCGCGGCGCCGTCGTCGGTAATATCGACGTCAAGAATCCCCGACGAACGCCGTACAATGGCGGACAATTCTTCCGGCGAATACAGTTCCAGTTTCAGAAGAACGCCGAAACGGTCGCGGAGAGGCGTTGTCAGTTGCCCGGCGCGCGTAGTGGCGCCGATCAGAGTGAATTTCGGAATCGGGAGATGAATACTGCGCGCGCTCGGTCCTTTACCGATAATAATATCTACGGCGAAGTCCTCCATAGCGGGATAGAGAATTTCCTCGACGGTGCGGGGAAGGCGGTGAATCTCGTCGATGAACAAAACGTCGCCCGGCGAAAGATTGGTCAGTATCGCCACAAGATCGCCCGGCTTTTCTATCGCCGGCCCTGAAGTGGTGCGGATGCCGACGCCCATTTCATTGGCGATAATGGAAGACAGGGTGGTTTTACCGAGACCGGGAGGTCCGTACAGCAAAACGTGATCCAGCGAATCGCCGCGTTTTTTGGCGGATTCGATATAAATTTTCAGATTTTCCTTGGCGCGCGTCTGGCCGACATAATCGGCAAGGGTTTTCGGGCGGAGACCGGGTTCCGCTTCCGCATCCAGTTCCGGGGTATACTCATTGGAAAGAATACGGTTTTCAAAATCAAATTCAGTGGTATTGTCGAGCATGGCGATCTCCTTTTACTTTATGAAGCGGCCGAGTGCGGTACGAATGATTTCCTCCGTTGTCATCTTCGACGAATCAAAAGAACGGAGCACCGTATTGATTTCCGAACGGTTGTAACCGAGAACGGCAAGAGCGTCCGCGGCTTCTGCCGTTGCTCCGGAAAGGGCGACGGGAGAAACGCTCGGCGTATCCGTTCCGTCAACGGAGGAGATTTCCGCGCGTTCCTTCATTTTGTCTTTCAGTTCCAGAACGACGCGCGCCGCGCTTTTCGGGCCGACGCCGTTTGCTTTGGCAATGGCGCGCGCGTCTTCGGAAACGATCGCAACGGCGAGCCTTTCCGGTGTGAAGAGGGAAAGGATGGCCATGGCGGCCTTCGGGCCGATGCCGGACACCGAGGTGAGAAGACGGAACGCTTCCATTTCCTCTTTGCGGAAAAAACCGAAGAGTTCGATCCCGTCTTCCCGCACGGCAAGGTGTGTGAAAAGGCGCACGGATTCTCCCTCTTTTCCGGCGAGGGATTCGGATGTATTCAGACTGACGGTGGTTTTATAGCCGACGCCGCCACATTCGACTACGGCAGTGGAGGAATCGCGGTAAATGAGTTCGCCGCGTACATGGTAGAGCATAGGGAACCTCTTTTCAGTGTTTATTTTTGATTGGTCGCACGACGTTTTTTTCGCAGTGTATACGTCAGCGTGGTATAGCCGATAAAGGAGAATGTGCCGATAACGGTGAGCAGGATGGCGGTTCTGTAACAGTCGGGGAAATAGGTGAATGTGACGGTGTGCGTTCCCGGCGTTATGTCAAATCCGAGGCAGGCGTCCAGTGTGCGGTAGGTCGTGACGGCTTCACCGTCCACCGTCACTTTCCATCCCGCGTCATACGGAATCGTCGTGAACAGGACGTTTTCCTCACCGTCAACGGTCACGGTGCCTGCAAAGCAGTCGTCGGCAAAGGAAGTGAGCGTGAGGCCGCCGGCGGAAAGCTCGCGGTAAAGCATATCGAGAACGTCTTCGTTCATGTTGAAGAAATACGGTACGTTCCGTCCCATATGCGTTTTCTTTTCGGTAATGGTGAAAGTGACGTTTACCGTTTCGCCCTCGGAGAAATTTCCGATGTCGAGAATACCGTAATTGAAATTGGAGAAGTAATAATCTTTTTCTCCGCCGTTGACAGTGAAAGTCGTTTCGTCATAAGTGGCGGCCGGAATATACATATAGATGTGTCCGTTTTTGTTTGCGGTTAATGTAAACGTAACTTTACCGTCTTCGCCTTCTTTGGCAGGTTTGTAATAGATACTGTCGAATCTTTCCGAAACGGTTTTTCCGCTGTCTTTATTGGTTTTTTCATAGAGGCGGTAGGTGCCGGTGGTCAGAACGCCGGTCATTTTTGTTTCGTGTGACAGAGGCGTAAACAGTTCGATCTCGCGCCCCATGAGCGCGGAGTAGATCGCGTTGAGACGCAGGCAGGCGCTCCGTCCGTCTCCCTCGTGTACGCTGATATAACGGACGCCGTCCGGAAGAATATACTTCCCGTCACGGTCGATTTCCGGCTGTACGAACGTAAGGCCGTTTACATTCCCGGATACGCAGTAGCCGAGCGGAAGCGCGTGCAGGTTCTCACATACCAGAACGCCGGTGCCGGAGGCGAATTTCCGGGACTTTCCTTCTCCGTTCATGAAGACGCCGTCTTCGTTCCGTACAATAGTCAGCGTATCGCCGAGCGTATACAGCGAGCCGTTATATTTGGCGAAACGGACGGCATAGCCGTCGGAAAGGACATCTTTTGCATCGGCCATAATGTATTTTACGCCGAGCAGCATGTCCGACGCGGGGTTCGGGAAACAGTATTGCGAATAATTGGAACGCGCCGTCAGACCGCATACCGCGAGAAAATCTATCTGTGAACGGTTGAGCGTGGAGGTAGAGCCGGAAAGTCCGTAAATGCCGAGCTGATAGTTATCGTTCATTTTACGGGACACGGTTTTTTCCGTGCGGTAAAAAGGGGACGGATCGTTTTCACGGATATACGCCGCCACATCGTTGAAACGGTTGCCGAAATTCACATAATACTTGCGTCTTGAAATCACAACGTCGCTGTCCAGAAAATAAAGCGTCAGGGCGCCGGAGGCAACGACCTCCACCGCGACCACCGCCAACGTGATCATGGCGATGACACGCCGCATATACGGGCGGAATTTCATATATAGAAACGCATAAGTGTAATACGCGAGGAGAACGGTGGTCAGTACGAGGAGCAGGATTTTTTTCGTTTTGTCTTCCGCGAGAAGAAAGTATGAGAGCACGAACAGGAAAAGCACGATTCCCGTTCCGAGTATGGCTTTCGGCGACACGCTTTCCTCTTCGTCATGCGCCGCGAAGAAACGCGCCGACATGGAAAGAAACAGGAAACTGAAAACAAAACTGTAACGGCAGTTCATCCAGTTCGGCGCCTGAAAGCCGTGAAATACAAGGTCGGTCGCTTTGATGGAAGCGAAAAACAGAAACAAAAGAAGCGAGAAGAGGTAGGCCGCCTTTTCGCGTGCGGAGATCTTCTTTGACAGAAAATAGAATGGAACAAGAAACAGTGTAATCGTTCCGCTGTAGAGAAAAGGGAGTCCCGACGGGCGAATGGTGTCATACGAGGCAATGAACAACTTGGAAAAGAGATCGAGAAGCTGAAAAAGCGAACGGAACTCATATTTCGGCGTTGAAAAAGTATCCTTGCCGAACGTGAGCGAATAATAAGCCGGAATAATCATAACGGCCGCCATCATGATGGCGATGGCGGAAGATATGGCAATGCGGCCGAGTGCGCGGAAGAAGACCGCTTTTTCGTTTTCAAGATGCCGTTCTTTACGGCTTCGTGCGAAGACAAGCAGGAAAAAGTAGCAGAAAACGAAAAGACAGGTCATGTAGCCGATATAATAATTGAACAGCAATGTGGCGGTAAGAGCCAGTGTATACAGTATGGTCTTTTTTTCGTCTACAAGCGCATGCAACCCCATAATGATCAGAGGAAGCAGATAAAGCGCGTCGATCCACATTGTATTGCTCTGAAGCGCGGTGGCATAACCGCAGAAAGCATAGAGAACCGAAAGCATGATGGCGGGAATATCGGGACAACGGAGCGTATGACGGGCGAAAATGCCGAAAGTAAGTCCGCAAAGACCCGCCTTGACCGCCATCATGAAGTAGATGGCTTCGGTGATATTGCCACGGGGGAAAAGACAGACAATATAGGAGAGGGGGCTGGCCAGATAGTAGGCATAGATGCCGAGAAATTCGCCGCCCATCGCGCGCGAAAACGAATAAAGTAAAGAGCCGTTGCCGTATACCGCGTCGCGCAATGCGTTGAAGAAATAAATATACTGGGCGTTCAGGTCAAGAACCAGAACCGATGACGGTCCTACCGGAAAAACGCCGCCGATGGAATGAATAAGAAACGTGAACAGAAAGGGAATGGCAAAACAATAGATGAGCGCGCTGTGCTTTCTGTGGAGAAGAATGTCCGCGGCAAACGGCGAGAAACGCCGCCATAGCCGTTTCGGCCATGCGGGTGGGCGCGACTCCGCGGGCGCGGAGTCGCATGAAGAATTTGCGGTCGTATCATTCGGAGTGTCGGAAGCCATGTTGTCTATAAAAGGTTGCGGCGTCGGCGTTATCGCGCCGCTTTCCGGGTCTTCATTCAACGGTTGCCCGTTTTCATTCGGCATGACTGTCTCCTTCCGATTCAATCTTTCGGGTGATTTTCTCAAGTTTCAGCCGTTCCATCGTCATATCGCGGCCGCAGGTAAGACACCGTATACGTATGTCACTGCCGACACGCAGAACGATAAAACGTTTGTCGCCGCAGGGGTGCGGCTTTTTCATGATGATAATATCTCCGGTTTTGTAACGTATGATTTCCATTTTCAGAGATTGTCTTCCTTTTTCTGTGAAGAAATTTTCGGAGAAAAACGAACGGCGCAGACGCCGGCCGCGATGAAGAGCGCAAGGCCGAGAAAAGACAGGTACGGTGCCGCGGGGGATATTCCGGCCGTTCTCATCGGTTGCGGCGTAAAGGAAAAGACAAGGTGCAGGTAGCCGGTTTTTTCGAGCGGCACGGCCAGCATACCGTAAAAGTTTTCGGTTTGTGCCGGTTCGCCGTTTACCGTGACGGTGAAACCACCGCTGTAAGGGAGCGATGTGAAAAGAAACGTTCTCCCGGTGGTAATATAGATGTTGGCGTCGATTTCTCCGACGGAGACATTGTTCGGCGTTGCGGCATAAGACGCGAGTGCGTCGGCGATGCGGGTACAGGCGTCGGCGTCGATGATGGCGCCCGTAACGTGTGCCGCTTCGGATTCCGAGAGGCCTGTCAGCCTGAAAACGCCGTTTTCCGTATGGATTTCACGGATTTTTGTTCCGTCGTAGATATACATGACAGCGGTTTCGGAATCGGGGGCGATCAGGGTAACGGTACCGCTGTCCGCATCCGTTTCCTTTTCGGCGGAAAAGAAGATTTCTTCTCGCGTGCCGAGCAGAACCGAGAGAAAATCATTCATAACGGTAAAGGGATTGCCGTTCGGATCCGGTTCCCAATGGGCGAGGTAGTTCTGCGCGGAAATTCCGAGGGGAACGGCCATCGGATTCTTATACACGGTGCGTCCGCGGACCGTGACGGCGTATTCTTCATACAGTCCGTTTTCGTTTGCCGTACGGCCGGTTCCGTAGACAATACCGAGGACGGTTTCCAGGGCGGGAGTGACGCCCTCTGCAACACCGTTTTCATAAGAAGCGCCGAACAAACGGAAAAATTCCGCGAGACTGTCGCTGTTCGGTTCGCCGAGCGCGGACGGATAGCCGATAACGCCGCTGTCCGCGTCACGGTAGAGGTAGAAAGGGCAGTCTGCACAGGCGGCCGCCACGTCGCGGGGCGCTTTATACGATACGGTTGAGGTTTCCGAATGGGTGATGTCGTAATCGGCGGCTTCCACCGCAGACCGCGACAGTACAACGCGTGCGGAAAGCGTGGTTTCGGTCAGCGCGATGAAAAGGATCAGAGCGAAAAGCCAAGGCTTTTTTGTCTGTTTTGCCGTCTTTGTGAAAAACAGAATCAGAATCGTGCTCCCCACAACGAGACAGGCGGAAAGCGGGTCGTTCAAGATCGGTGCGGGGTCTTTTACGGTTTCCGGCGTTTCGATCGCCAGTTTTTCGGCAATCAGGAAAAGAAGAATAATGCCGGCGGCAGAGAAAGCGGGAACCGACGATCCCTCCGTAAGATACAGGCGAAGACCCTTGTCCGCAAGCCGCAGGAAAAACGTGACGAAGAGGAAAGCGCCCGCATAACGGTAAACGGCAAGATCACCGAGAATCTGGAGAAGCGACGCCGTATGCGGCAGACACAGAAGTAAAAGTACCGCTGTCGGAAGAGCGGCCTCCGTTAGCTTGTCCCGCAACGGAACGCTTCCGGAAGCGAAGAAAACGGGGACGAAAAGCAGGGCGGCAATGCCCGCGTAAAACAGCGGGGAACCGCCGTCGGTAACGGTGTCAAAAGCGGCGGGGAAAAAAGCGTCCGGAAGCGCGGCGTAATGCATCGGAGAGGCCGCCGTGAAAAAGGCGCCGAAATCAAGGGAGGCAAGGTAGGGAAAGAGACGGAAAGAAGAGATGAGAAGAGCAAGAATAAAAGAAACAATAAAGAAAGCGACGCGGAGGCAACGGGTATAGGCCGTTTCTTTTTCGGAAATCAGCAGGTAGAGAAGATACATAAGCGCGCCGACGGTGGCAAGGTAGGAAAAATGCGTGGCAAAAAGGAACGAAACGGACAGCGTTACGGTGAGGAGAAAAAAGCCGTATTTTATAAGAAGCGTGCGAACGCCGAGCAGAATCAGAGGGAAAAGAACCGCGACCGCCGCGTCGGCGACCGATTCCTGCGCAGAAACGATCAGCGTGCTTGACAAAGCGTAGGACAGGGAAAAGAGCACGGTCGGGAACCCGTTTTCGCCCCGTTCGGTTTCGAGAAAAAGCGCGAAAGCCGTTCCAGCCGCGCCGATGAGAAGCACGGAAGGGAAAGGCATAAGCGCACGGTTTGTAAGAAACAGAAAAAACATGCCGGAAAAGGGCAATAGAAAAGAAAGAGAAAGCGTCAGTGCGGGGGAATTTTTTCTTTTTTCTCCGATAATGATGTCCGGCATAAAAAATCCTTTCCGGTGCCGGTTTCCGGCACAGCATGGATATACATAGTTATTTTACCATATTCCGTTCGGTTTGTAAACCGTATTTTCGGAAGTTTTTCCGCAGGATTTTCATCAATACAAATTGACGGAACCGAAAATATATGATATAATTACATATTATATTGCAATTTTATCCTTATCGGCTGTCGCCGCACGGAAAGAAAGGGGAACCGCTTTGATTATTCTCGGTATAGATCCCGGTCTGGCAATTGTCGGGTGGGGGGTTATCGAAAAACGGAATAACCGCTTTTATCCCGTGGCATACGGCGCCATCCGTACGCCCGCACATACGCCCGTTGCGACGCGCCTTTCGCAGATATATGAGGATATGCAAACCTTGTTTTCGCGTTACAGACCCGACGCCATGGCGATCGAGGAACTTTTTTTCAATACCAATGTCACAACGGGAATTACGGTGGCGGAGGCACGCGGCGTTGTGCTTCTGGCGGCGGAGCAGAACGGCATCCCCGTTGCCGAATACACACCGATGCAGGTGAAACAGGCAGTGGTGGGATACGGCAAGGCGGAAAAGAAGCAGGTCATCGCTATGGTGACGTCGCTTCTCGGACTGAAAAAACCGCCGTCGCCCGACGACACGGCAGACGCGATCGCCATTGCTCTCTGCCATGCGCAATGTGAAAGTTCACGGTTGCAGAAATATTTTTCCTGAATACCGCCGGTATTCGGATGAGAAGGATACGGAATTATGTGGATTGCAGATAAATGGAACGAATATACGCTGATCGACATATCGGACGGCGAACGCCTTGAGAAATGGGGACGCTATACGCTGGTGCGCCCCGATCCGCAGGTGATCCTGAAGAATGTCAAAACAAGTCCGCTGTGGAACCGTGCGGACGCCAGTTATCGCCGTGCCAGAAGCGGCGGCGGCGCATGGCAGGACAACAAACTTCCCGAAAAGTGGACGATTGCATACGGCGATCTCCGGTTCCGTATAAAGCCGATGGGGTTCAAACATACGGGACTTTTCCCTGAGCAGGCCACGAACTGGGAATGGTTTTCTTCGCTGATCCGTGAACGCGCCGCCTGCGGAAAGGAAACGCGGGTGCTGAATCTTTTCGCTTACACGGGCGGCGCAACGGTCGCCGCGGCAAAGGCCGGCGCATCGGTCTGCCATGTGGACGCGGCAAAAGGCATGGTTGCCGCGGCAAAGGAAAATGCGGCGCTGTCGGGACTCGCCGAAGCCAGAATACGCTATATCGTCGATGATTGCAAGAAATTTATCGAACGCGAGATGCGGCGAGGCAACCGCTATGACGGCATTATTATGGACCCGCCTTCCTATGGCCGCGGCCCGACGGGCGAAGTCTGGAAGCTGGAAGAGAATATCGACGCCTTTGTTTCGCTTGCGGCGGAACTTCTGTCCGACGACCCCGCTTTCTTTTTACTGAATTCCTATACGACGGGACTTTCCGCCGCGGCGATGAAATCCGTTACCGATCTGCGCGTGGCACGCGGTCGCAACGCTTTTTCGGAGGCGGAGGAGATCGGTCTTCCCGTGAAAGAAAAGGGCATTGTTTTGCCCTGCGGTTCCAGCGTCCGTATTAGCTTTGGGAGAAAATGCGAATGAGTGATTTTATCAAGGCCGAAGGGTTAGGCTATTCTTATGAAGACAGCGACGAGCCTGCGCTCCGCTATGTGGACTTTTCCGTAAAAAAAGGGGAATACACGGCGATTCTCGGTCATAACGGTTCGGGAAAGTCGACGCTTGCAAAACTCCTGAATCTGATCCTGCTTCCGTCTTCCGGCAAATTGACGATCGACGGCAAAACCATCACCGCGGATATATCCGACGACGAAGTTTTCGATATCCGGCGCAAGATTGGCATGGTGTTTCAGAATCCCGATAACCAGCTGGTGGCCACGGTGGTGGAAGAAGACGTTGCCTTCGGGCCGGAGAATCTCGGCGTTCCGCCGGAGGAAATCCGCGCCCGCGTTGCCGACGCATTGAAAAAAGTCGGCATGACTGCCTATGCCGCGCACTCGCCCGCCTATCTGTCCGGCGGACAGAAACAGCGCGTCGCCTTAGCCGGCGTGATCGCCATGCGCCCCGCCTGCATCATTTTCGATGAATCCACGTCGATGCTCGACCCTGTCGGGCGGCGCGAAGTGATGGCCTGCATGGACGAGCTTCATGAGAAAATGGGTATGACCATTATTCATATCACACATTATATGGAAGAAGCGGCGCGTGCCGATCGGATTTTTGTTATGAACGACGGCGATATCCTCTTTTCCGGTACGCCGCGCGAAGTCTTTTCGCGTGAAGAGGAACTGTACGCCGTAGGCCTCGGCGTTCCGCAGGGAACGGCGCTCCTTTCCGCGCTCCGCCGCGCGGGATGCGATCTGCCCGCGGGACTGACGGCGGTCGACGATTGCGTTGCCGCTATAGACGGTCTTCTGAAGAAAGGAGGACTTTCTTATGGCGGATAAACTTGTTCTTGAACACATATCCTATGTATACAGCAAAAACACACCTTTTGAGACCGAAGCGCTGTCCGATGTCTCGGTTGCCTTTGAAACCGGTAAGATCACCGGCCTTATCGGTCATACGGGGTCGGGAAAATCCACGTTGGTGCAGATGCTGAACGGCCTTCTCAGGCCGACGTCGGGGCGTGTATTGCTTGACGGGACGGATATTTTTTCTTTGAAAAAGAAAGAACTGGCGAAGATCTGCTTCCGCGTCGGTCTTGTGATGCAATATCCCGAATATCAGCTTTTTGATGAAACGGTACGCCGCGATATCGGTTACGGGCCGCGCAATATGCGGCTATCGGAAGAAGAGGTGGCGGAGCGTGTAACGGAGGGAATCCGCTTTGCGGAGTTCCCGGAGGCGCTCCTCGACAAATCGCCGTTTGAACTATCCGGCGGACAGAAACGCCGCGCGGCCATCGCCGGCGTCATGGCGATGCGCCCCGAAGTACTGGTGCTTGACGAACCGGCGGCGGGACTTGATCCGCGCGGGAAAACAGAGATTCTGAGCGGCATTCGGGAATACGCCAAAAAAACAGGCGCCACGGTCATTCTTGTCAGTCACAGTATGGAGGACATGGCGCTGTATTGCGACAATATTGCGGTAATGAACCACGGTAGACTGTATACTTACGGCAAAACGGAAGAGGTTTTTGGCGCCGCCAATCTTCTTTCCGAAGCGGGTCTTGATATTCCCGAAGTGTCGCGTATCGCGGTGGCGCTGCGGCGCCTCGGCTATCCTCTCACGGGAAAACTGTATACGGTGGACGGTGTTGCCGACGCGGTTCTCCGCCTTATAAAGGGAGGTGACGGCCGTGATTAAAGACATTACGCTCGGTCAGTTTTTCCCCGGAAATTCGGTGCTTCACCGTATTGATCCGCGCATGAAACTGATCCTGTCGGTTCTGTATATCGTTGCGGTATTTATGGCGCAGAGTTATGCGGCTTTTGTGCTGATTCTCTTATATTCTTTCCTTCTTGTCATTCTCGGTCGCATTGCGGTCGGCGTTGTCTTGAAAGGATTGAAGCCCGTCCTTTTTATTCTGATTTTCACTGTTTTACTCAGCGTTTTCTTTACGCGCGGTGCCGGAGCGGAAGAACCGATCTTCCGTTTTCACGCCATTGTGATTTATGAAACGGGTATCCGCCGCGCCGTTTTCATGGCGGTGCGCGTTGTTGCCCTGATCATCGGCACATCGGTGCTTTTAACCTATACCACGTCGCCGATCCGCCTTACCGACGGTATTGAGGCGCTTTTCCGGCCGCTTGCAAAACTTCACGTTCCGGTGCACGATTTCGCCATGATGATGTCGATTGCCCTGCGGTTCATTCCGACCTTTGTGGAGGAGACCGATAAGATTATGAATGCCCAGAAAGCGCGCGGTACCGATTTTTCGTCGGGCGGACTGATCCGCCGTGCTAAGGCTCTGCTGCCGATTCTGATCCCGCTTATTTTTTCGGCGATCCGCCGTGCGGACGATCTTGCCACGGCGATGGAATGTCGCTGTTATCGCGGGGGAGAGGGACGTACCAAAATGCGCGAACTGCACTATGCTCCGCGCGATCTGTTCATGTTCCTTTTTGTCGGCGCCTTTCTCGCCGCCGTGATTCTCGTCAACCGTTTTCTGCCGATGGGGAGTCTCTGATATGCAGTATTTTTGCAAGATCCGCTACCTCGGACAGTATTTTTCGGGGTATCAGGTACAGCCGGAAGTGCGTACCGTGCAGGGCGCGCTGAATAAGGCCGCGAGGGAAATATTCGGCGTGGATTGCGCCGTTACCGGTTGCAGTCGTACCGATCGCGGCGTTCATGCGGAATGTTTTTGCCTGACTTTGCGTCTCCCGGACGGCCGGTTGCCGATACCGCCGGAAAAATTGCCGCGCGTCATGCAGACGGCTCTCCCGACGGACGTTTCGCTTTATTACGCCGCGCCGATCGACGACGCGTTCCATGCGCGCTATGATGTTCGCAGCAAAACCTACGAATACCGCATCATGAATACGGCGCTTATCGACCCTTTTCTGTACGGGCGCGTTTGGTTTGTCGGCTATCCTCTCGATGTGATACAGATGAACCGCGCGGCCGGATATTTTACCGGCACACATGATTTTTCCGCTTTTATGGCGCAAGGATCGCATGTGAAGTCCACTGTGCGGACGATATTTGAAAGCGCCGTGACGGAAAATAACGGCATGGTTACTTTTCGCGTGACGGGCGACGGGTTTCTTTACAATATGGTACGCATTATGACCGGGACGCTTTTCTCCGTCGGAACCGGGAAGCGCGCCGCGGAAGACATTCCCGACATTATCGCGTCAAAAAAACGCGTTGACGCCGGCGAAACGGTGCCGCCGGACGGTCTGTATCTTACAGACGTTGTTTATTAACGCCGCGCATCGGACAGACGGAAAAATGTTACAACCTTTTTGCCGAAAAGAATCAAAAACTCTGCGCATACTGTATACAGTATCGCGTGAGGAGTCGGACTGCCCTTTCTGCCGCTACAGACGGTCGGAAACGCGGCAGTCCTTTTATATTATTATGAAGAAGAAAAAAATCGGAACGGCGAAAAAAAGGCATACATTGCTGCGTACGCTGTCGGTTCTTTTCGGAGCGGCGCTTTTGTTATCGGTATTGGCGGCGGGCGGCGTTCTGATATATGCCGCGCACGGGATTGATTATGCGGCCGATGAAGCGCTGTTTGAAAGTGCGCGCGGCAACCGTACAACACGTTTGTTTTACAACGGAAAATCCGGAGAAACGGCGACCGACGCGCCGGTTGCCGTGGAAGGTTACAACGCCGTGGAATGGAGGGCGGCCCGCGTGTCGCTTGCGGACAGCGGCCTTTTTGTTCCGTATGAAAAGATACCGTCCGCGCTCCCCGATGCCATTGTGGCCATCGAAGATCACCGTTTTTATGAGCACGAGGGAGTGGATATCCTTCGCACGGGAAAGGCGGCGCTGAACTATGTGTTCGGTTTTGACAGCCGGTTCGGCGGTTCTACCGTTACCCAGCAATTGGTGAAGAATCTGAGCGGGGAAGACGAACAGAGCGTCATGCGAAAGATACGGGAGATGCTCCGTGCGTATCATATTGAAAAAACGTATTCCAAAAAAGAAATTCTTGAACTCTATCTCAATATCATACCGCTTTCCGACGGATGCGTCGGCGTCGGCAGTGCCGCGGAACATTATTTCGGAAAGAAAACGGAAGATCTGACGCTTGCGGAGTGTGCGAGCCTTGCGGCCATCACCAATTCGCCCACTTATTATAACCCGATCCGGAACAATGAAAACAACCGCCGCCGCCGCGATGTGATTTTGCGGGAAATGGCGCGTTACGGGTATATTGACGACGAAACCGCCGCTCTTGCCGAAAATCTGCCGGTGCGCGTGTCAGAACAGGCGGTAAGCGGCGAGAAAGTGCGGTCGTGGTACGCGGAAACCGTTCTGTCGGATGTTGTGCGCGATCTTGCCGTACAGAAAAAAATGAGCAGAGAAGCTGCCGCCAATCTCGTATACGGCGGCGGACTTACCATTTACACGCTGATGGATACTGATGTGCAGACGGTGATCGAACGTTACTTCCGTAATCTTGCGCATTTTGACAATGCGGCGGATATGGATTATGCGATCACGGTTGTGGATCCGCGGAATGGCGCGCTTCTCGGCATTGTGGGAAATAAGGGCGAAAAAACGGCAAACCGCGTTCTGAATTACGCCGCGGACGCTTTGTTGCCACCCGGTTCCGCTCTGAAACCGCTGTCGGTTTATGCGCCTGCGTTGGAAGAGGGACTTATCACATGGAGCAGTGTTTTTGACGATACGCCCGCGCAGTTTACAAAGACCGCGGACGGCTATCGCATGTGGCCGCGTAATGCAAGCCGCATTTACAGCGGGCTTACTACCGCGGCGGACGCATTGGCTTTTTCCAAAAATACGGTTGCCGTGAAAATTCTTGATAAGGTCGGTCTGAGCAGGTCGTACCGTTATCTTACGGAGAATTTCGGTCTATACGGTCTTGTAGAAAAAGAAAATGACGAAAACGGCAATTTTTATACCGATCTTGCTGAAGCACCTTTGGCTCTCGGTCAGTTGACGCACGGTGTGACGCTCCGGGAACTGACGGCGGCATACGCCGCTTTTGCCGATGGCGGCAGGCGCCATACGTCGCGCTCCTATCTCCTTGTGCTGGACAGTCACGGGCGGGTACTTTTGAAAAACGAAGACACGGTATACCGTGCCGTATCCGAAGAAACGGCCGCCATCATGACGAAAATGCTGTGCGGTGTTACCGAGACAGGAACGGCACGCACGCTGACGCTTACAAAGCGGATAGAAGTTGCGGGGAAAACGGGAACGGCGGGGACAGGAGAACAGCGGTGGTTTATCGGATATACGCCGTATCTTTGCATCGGTGTGTACGGCGGCAGTCATGACGGAAGAACAGCGACGGCAGGTAATTTCACCGGGCATCTTAAAGTTTGGGACGGGGTAGCAACCGCTTTGCATGCACCGTATTTTGTCCGCAACAGAACACCGATACACTTCCGTATGCCGGATACGGTGGTGACAGCGGGGTATTGCCGTGATTCCGGCGAGTGCATGGGGGAAAACTGCCGTTACGATCCGCGCGGAGAACGGGAAAGCGTCGGCTATTTTGTACGCGGGACCGAACCGCATACAAGCTGTCATCGACATATATGCGTATTGTATGATGAGGACGGAGGCGGCGTCGTGCAACAGAAATGCTTCACGCTTCTGAATCCCGGCCATCTGAAAAAAACGGCGCTGTTATTGGTTCCCGAACGCGACTTTCCGACAGAGGTGCGTATTCTGGATGCGGAGTATGTTTACCGGGAGGGACGGATCACCGAAGCGGCCGATCCGAAATTGCCGTATTTCTATGCGGACGTCAAACCGGGGCATTACGTCGGATTGCCTTACACGGAGACGCCGTATAATCGCCCGTGTCCCTTGCATGGGAAAAAGGAAGACGACATGGAGCGAAAAGAGGAAGATCGGGAAAATGAAACAGGCGGAGAAAATGAAGAAAAACGACTTCCTTTTCCGTTTTTCGGACGGTTTGATTTATGGGGAAAAAAGAATATTTCCGATGCAACAGATGCTCCGGAAACAAACATCGAAACAGAAGAGACGGAACCGTGATTCCGTCTCTTTTTCTTTGTTATGCAAACTGTGATTTACATTATAGCAGGTTTTTCATACGTTCCACCGCCAGAAGCACGTCGTCTCTCTGCGCGAAAGCGGAGAAACGAACGTAACCTTCGCCGGCCTCGCCGAAGCCGATGCCCGGCGTGGTAACGATACCGCCGTCGTTCAGAAGAAGATCGAAAAACGCGCGGGAATCCATGCCCTCCGGGCAGGCGACGAACAGATAGGGCGATACGTCTCCGCCCGTAAAGAAAAAGTTCTTTTCCTTAAAAAATGCGGCGAGAAGCGCGGCGTTTTCACGATAATACAAAAGATTGTTTTCACATTCGCGCCGACCTTTTTCGGAAAGCGCGGCTTCCGCGCCGCGTTGCGTGATATAGGACACGCCGTTGGAACGGATAGCCTTGCGGCGCATATGCAAAGCGGCGACCGAATGGCCGTCTGCGGTGCGGAGAGCCGAGGGGATAACGGCGTATCCGCAACGGATGCCCGTAAATCCGGCGCTTTTGGAAAAACTGCCGTATTCCACGGCCACATGCCGCGCATCGCAGACGGCGTAAACGGAGCGGACGGCGGTTGGCGGCATAAATGCACGGTAAGCGACGTCGAAGAGTATCAGCGATCCGCTGTTTTCGGCATAGCGGATCCATGCGCGGAGCCCTTTTTCTGTATAGGCTGTTCCGGTGGGATTGCCCGGGGAACAGAGAAGAATCAGGTGCGGCGTTTCCGGACAGGCGTCGGGAAGCGGCAGGAAGCCGTTTTCCCGTGTTCCCGCAACATATACGATATTGCGCCCGGACAGCAGGGCGAGATCGCGGTATACGGGATAGGCGGGCGTTACCGCTAAGATCGGCGTGTCTCCGAACAAGGCGCAGAGATCGCCGATGTCGCTTTTTGCGCCGTCTGAAATGAAAACCTCGTTTTCGTCAACGGCAATGCCCTCGTCGTTGTATCGCGCGGCGATGGCCCGGCGCAGGAAATCGTATCCGTTTCCAGGGGGATAGCCGCGGAAACCGGACGGTGTACCCATTTCACGTGCCGCTTTGGCCATGGCCTTTACGACAGTGGGGGGAAGCGGCAGGGTAACGTCGCCGATGCCGAGGCGGAGAAGTTTTTTGTCGCTGTGCGTTTCGGTATAGGTGGCGGCACGCGCTTCTATTTCTGTAAAAAGATATTGCGTTGCGAGACGTCCGAAATTTTCGTTAATCCTGACTTTCGGATGCATCACAGACATTATCGTATTCGTAAACTCCGTTATATACAAAATCAGCGTTGCCCGTCACCGCGACGGTAAAGTCGCGATGGCAGACGGTCATGAGATCACCGCCGCGCATTTCCACGCATACGGTTTTGTCAAAATCGGCAAATCCGCCCGTGACGGCGGCGATCGTGGCAGCGGCGGCACCGCTTCCGCAGGCGAACGTTTCGCCGCTTCCGCGTTCGTAAACACGCATTTTGAGACGGTTCTTGCCGAGTATTTCCACAAATTCCGCATTGACGCCTTGCGGGAAGTCCGGTTCTTTTTGCGCGGCCGCACCGAGACGCGAAACATCGAGCGTATCCACATCGGCGGCAAAGGCCACGAGATGAGGATTTCCTACGGAGACGGGAACCGTGTAGAACATGTCGCCGTCAAGGAAACGCGCCGCCCGTTTGTTTTCGGTATCGGCGCCGCAAAAACCGTGAAGATCGGGAACGGCACGGGAAACGGTGACGGTATATTTTCCGTCACTTTCCGCACGCACCGTATGGATCCCGGACAATGTTTCTATTTTTATGACATCTTTTATGACGCGCAATCTCTCGCGCATGTAGCGGGCGACGCACCGGAGCGCGTTGCCGCAGATTTCGGCTTCACTGCCGTCCGCATTGAAAATACGCATACGGGCGTCGGCAACGGCGGATGTACAGATAAACACAACGCCGTCTGCACCTACCGAAAAGCGGCGGGG